>URJC01000125.1 GCA_900548135.1 uncultured Odoribacter sp.
TTATCCTACCAGTATTTACGGTATCAATCCTGATTATTTGGATATCCGGAAATATTCGATTGCAGACGGAGACATGTTCGGGGAGCAGGATATTGCCAGTTCTGCTAAAGTGTGTGTGGTGGGAAAAACAATTGTGGACAATTTATTCCCTAATGGGGATAGTCCGATAGGAAAGGTTATCCGGTTTGGGAAGATTCCTTTCCGTATTATTGGCGTGTTAACATCAAAAGGATATAATACAATGGGGATGGACCAGGATGATCTTATCTTAGCACCTTATACAACCGTCCAGAAACGTGTTCTGGCCATCACCCATTTACAAAGTATTTTTTGTTCTGCCTTGAGTGAGGAGCAGACAGAACAGGCAGAGGAAGAAATTTCGAGTATTTTACGCCGGAATCATAAATTGAAAGCTTCAGATGATGATGATTTCAACATCCGCTCCCAGCAGGAGTTGAGTACAATGATGAATTCCACATCGGATATGATGACTGTATTATTGGCTTGTATTGCCGGAATTTCGTTGCTTGTTGGAGGTATTGGAATTATGAATATCATGTATGTATCTGTAACAGAACGTACGCGGGAGATTGGATTGAGGATGTCTATTGGAGCCAAGGGACGTGATATCCTGGCCCAGTTTCTGATAGAAGCAATCCTGATTAGTGTTACCGGTGGTTTAATCGGAGTAATTTTCGGTATCGGGGCTTCATGGATTGTGAAATTGATTGCCGGGTGGCCTGTCTATGTGGAATGGTATTCTGTCATTTTATCGTTTGTGGTTTGTACGGTGACGGGCGTTTTCTTTGGCTGGTATCCTGCCCAAAAAGCTTCTAACCTGGACCCGATTGAAGCTATCCGGTATGAATAAAGAATGGATAACGATGAATGAAAGCAGGAGTTCATCGTTATTTTTTATTACTATCTTTGTCGTATGAAAAAGAATAAGGCGTTGCAATATATTATTCAGGTAATCGTATGGGGAATCGTGTTTGGTTTCCCGCTTTTCTTTGCCTGGAAAGAAGCTGAGGCCATGACCTGGGTCAGATATCTGGGATATGTTTTTGTCCCGGTGACCTTTGCCATTATTTTCTATTCCAATTATTTTATTCTGATTGATAAGATTTTATTCCGGAAACGCCTGATTCAGTTTCTTTTGGCTAATCTGGTCCTTTTTGTTATATTGAGTTGGGTAATGGATAGCTGGAGGGGATATTATCTGATTCATATTTTAGAGGATGTCCGGCATCATGATGCAGGGCCTCCGAAAATGATGTTTATTCTCCGGGATGGGATGATGATGGCTTTGACAGCTGCCTTGAGTGTGGCCATCAAGATGACTGAAAACTGGTATGTTATTGAAGGTGAAAAGAAAGAATTGGAAAAGGCGCGTACAGAAGCTGAATTGCAGAATCTGAAAAGCCAGTTGAATCCCCATTTCCTGTTTAATACTTTGAATAATATTTATTCTTTGATAGCCATAGATCCTGATCGGGCGCAGTTTGCTGTACATGATCTGAGTCGTTTGCTGAGGCATGTATTGTATGAGGATAGACAGCAATTTGTTTCTCTGGATCAGGAACTGGTATTCATGCGGAGCTATATTGAATTGATGAGTTTGCGGTTGTCCGGAAAAGTAGATTTGCAGGTGGATATTCCGGAAGACGGTCGTGGGATGAGGGTAGCTCCCCTGCTTTTTATCACTTTGATAGAAAATGCTTTTAAACATGGGATCAGCCCTTCGGAAAAGTCTTTTATACACATTTGTTTCAGGATAGAAACAGATAAAAAGATTTATTGCCGGATAGAAAATAGTAATTTCCCTAAAAAAGATAATGACCGGAGCGGTTCGGGTATTGGGCTTGAAAACCTCAGAAAACGTTTAGATTTTTTATATCCTGGTCAGTATCATTTGTTTCTGGGAATGGAAGGGGATAAGTATGTGGCTGAGTTAACCTTGTGATAGGGGATTCCTGGTTGGAGCAGGGGAAAAAGGAGGCCAGGATTTAGAATCTTTTACTAAGTAGCGGATATGTTTATGGAATTGAATTGTTTGATTGTAGATGATGAACCTTTGGCTTTGGATTTACTGGAATCCTATGTTAAGCGTACCCCTTTCCTGAAATTGCAGGGAAAATGCGGAAGTGCATTAGAGGTGTTGCAGTTATTGAAGGAAAAGACAATGGACTTGATTTTTCTGGATATTCAAATGCCGGAATTGACAGGCTTGGAGCTTTCCCGGATTGTAGAAGGGCGGGTAAAAATTATTTTTACGACAGCATTTGAACAGTACGCTTTAGAGGGATTTCGGGTGGATGCCCTGGATTATCTGTTAAAACCGATCAGTTACCCGGAATTTCTAAAGGCTGCCAACAAAGCATTGAGCTGGTTTGAAATGAGCCGGGGAAATACAGAAGGGATATCCTCCCGCGATGAAGAGAGTATTTTTGTGAAGGCTGATTATAAACTTTTGAAGATAGAACTACATCAGATTTGTTATATAGAGGGGCTGAAAGATTACGTAAAAATCTATCTGGAGGATACCGTACAGCCTGTGGTTTCCTTGATTAGCATGAAGGCATTGGAGGAAATGTTGCCTGCAACCTCTTTTATCCGTGTCCACCGTTCTTATATTGTGAATTTGAATAAAATTAAGGTGGTGGAACGTAACCGGATCGTGTTTGGAAAAACATATATTCCGGTGTCTGATTCCTACAAAGATAAGTTTATGGATTTTGTTAACAGAAAGACCATCAAGTGATCTTTTCCTGATGATTCTCGTTTGCGTTGAGCGGAGTAAGGTGAACCGTAAAGAATATATTTTAATCGGATATTGATTTCATGCCAACCGGAGGGGGAATTGAATAAAGGTTTCCCCGAAAAAGGAATGAATTCACACATTATTCTTTAACTTTGCGTTCAAATTTTCAGGTGTATATGTCTCATTTGCCTACCTTAATAACAGACCTGGCCTTAATATTGGGGGCTGCCGGTCTGATGACGTTGATTTTCAAGCGTCTGAAACAACCTTTGGTATTGGGTTATATTGTTGCCGGGATTGTTGCGGGACCGCATTTTACGCTTACTCCGACGGTGATTGATACGGGAAATATTCAGACCTGGGCTGATATAGGAGTGGTGTTTCTGTTATTTGCCTTGGGGTTGGAATTTAGTTTTAAGAAACTAATGAAAGTGGGAGGACCTGCCATTATTGCCGCTATGACTATTATTTGCGGTATGGTGGTGTTAGGGTATGTCGTGGGAGTAGTGATGGGTTGGAAGCAGATGGATAGTATTTTTCTTGGAGGTATGTTGGCAATGTCGTCGACCTCGATTATTTATAAAGCCTTTGAAGATTTAGGATTGCGTACACAAAAATTCACTGGTCTGGTGTTTGGCATTCTGGTGATTGAAGACCTGGTTGCTATTATTTTGATGGTTATGTTGTCAACGATGTCAGTCAGTAAGAATTTTGAGGGAATGGAAATGGTGTACAGTATTGGAAAATTGATGTTTTTTCTGATGTTGTGGTTTTTGACGGGAATTTATATTATTCCGACCTTTTTCCGGCGTACCCGTTTGCTGATGGGAGATGAGACGATGTTAATCGTGTCCTTGGGGTTGTGCTTGTCAATGGTGGTGTTTGCGACCTATGTTGGTTTTTCTTCTGCCTTAGGGGCGTTTGTGATGGGTTCTATACTGGCAGAAACGCTGGAAGCGGAAAAGATAGAACGTTTGGTGAAACCGGTGAAGGATCTGTTTGCTGCCATTTTTTTTGTTTCGGTGGGCATGATGGTAGATCCGGGGATGATAGTACAATACATTTGGCCTGTCATAATTGTGTCGCTTACGGTGATTATTGGACAGGTAACTTTTGGTACTGTGGGGGTAATTCTGGCGGGACAACCGTTGAAAACTGCATTGCAATCCGGATTTTGCCTGACACAAATCGGTGAATTTGCCTTCATCATTGCCAGTTTAGGGATGACGATGAAAGTAACCAGTAGTTTTTTATATCCAATTGTCGTGGCAGTGGCTGTCATTACGACTTTCCTGACTCCTTATATGATTCGTGCTGCCGGACCTGTTTATCCTTATGTGGATCAACATTTGCCCCGTAAATGGAAGCGTTTCATAGAACATTATACTTCAGGCAGCCGTGTGGTCAACCATGAGAGTAACTGGAAGCGTTTGCTGACTTCCCTGATTCGTATTTTGGTGATCTATTCTGTTATTATCATTGCTATCCTGATTTTATCGTTTAATATCCTGGTTCCGTTAATTCGTGCCCATATCCCGGGGTTTTGGGGATCTCTATTGGCTGCAGGGATGATTCTATTGTTGATTGCTCCGTTCCTGCGAGCTATTGTGGCTAAGAAAAATCACTCTGTGGAATTCCAGACATTGTGGGATGACGGTTATTTCAGCCGGGCTTATCTGGTTTCTTTGGTGATATTTCGTTTTGTGATAGCCATAGTCTACATCATGGTTGTGATCATGTCTCTTTTCAAAGCTTCTGTAGCATTATTACTTGGGGTGGCATGTGTTTTAGTAGCTGTGATGTTTTATTCCCGTTATCTGAAGAAACAATCTATACAGATAGAACGGCATTTTTTACGGAATTTCAGGGTTCGGGAAGTCTATGAGCGTCATGCCGGCGAGAAAATACCTCCCCGTTTTGCAGGACATTTGTTGTCGCGTGATTTGCATATGTCTGATTTTGTTATCCCTGCTGATTCTTTGTGGGTTGGGTATACATTAGCTGACCTGGCTTTGACAACCCGTTTCGGGGTAACGGTGGTAGCTATTTTCAGGGGCCAAAGCTGTATAAATATTCCGGGAGGAAAAGAACGTTTATATCCGCAAGACCGGGTACAGGTGATCGGAAGTGACGAACAATTGGAGCGTTTTGGAGAAAAGTTGCAGGCCATGACTTTACCACCTGCGGATAGTGATTTGACACAAAGTGAAGTTTGCTTGAAACAATTTGTCATTACCGGGGAATCTCCTTTTAATGGAAAAAGTATACGGGAATCGGGTATCCGGGATAAATATAAATGTGTTGTGGTAGGGGTGGAACGGGGAACTGCTTCATTACGTAATCCGGAAGCAGATACGATTTTTGAATCCGGTGATTTGGTGTGGGTAGTTGGCGAAGAAATGAATGTCTATGAGTTGATTCGCTGAGAAATTAATTATGCTTGGTTTTGATAATGAAGAACAGGGCGATTAAAGTGGCCATCACATCTGCAAATGGAACAGCCAGCCAGGTTCCCGGTAAACCCCATAAACGGGAGAATAATCCTAAGGCAGGAATTAAAAAGACAAATTGGCGTGAGATGTTCATGATTATTGCTTTAGGAGCTTGATGTACAGATTGGAAATAGCTGGTGATAATAATCTGCAATCCCAGCAATGGCATGGCGATAAAGGTGAGTCGCATGCCGTTTTCGCTGATTCTCAATAGGTCTGGATCATTAGTGAAAGCTTTGACTAGCCAGGGTGCAAGAAATTCTCCGGTTATGAACCCGCTACATGCTATCAGGCTCCCTGTGCGAATGGCTGTTTTCAGGGTAAACCTGACTAACGCGGTACGTCCCGTTGCATAGTTATAGTTAAGAATGGGTTGCATGCCCTGGCTGATTCCCATGAGTAACATGGAAATCAGGATTGAATAACTGCTGATGATTCCATATGCCCCGATGGCATAATCTCCTCCTGTATGTTCCAGGTAACGGTTCATAATGATATTGACCATCCCGGTTGTGATATTCATGATGAAAGCGGCCATCCCGATGCCTATAATGCTAACCAGCACTAATAATTGGGGAACGAAGCATCTCAGATGAAGCCGGAGGATATTGCCTTTGCTGCTAAAATGACTTCCTATCAGGATTGAACTGATACACATTGCTAATACAGTAGCAATAGCAGCTCCTTCGATACCCAGCTTGAAACCAAAAATGAAAATGGGATCCAGGAGAATGTTGGCAACAATCCCTGTCAACGTGATTAACATGGATTTATGCGGGAAGCCTGATGCCCGTATGGCATTGGAAAAGGTGAAGTTCAGATTAGTCAGCAGACTGCCAGGGATCAGTATGTTTAAATAACTATGAGCATAAGGAATGGTTTGTTCGCTGCCTCCGAAAGCCAATAAAATAGGATCCAGGTAATACAGAGAAATGATAACCAGGAGCAAAGTCACAACAAAATTCAAAAAGGCAGCATTTCCTAATATCTTACATGCTAAAGGAATGTTTTTCAGGGAGATCGCTGCGGATATCCGGGTGGCAGCACCGACTCCTGTCAGAGTGCCTACTGTTCCCAATAGGGAGACATAGGGTAAAGTAAGGGCTAGGCCACAGATGGCCAGAGAACCTGCTCCCTGACCGATAAAAATACGGTCGACAATGTTGTAGAGTGCCATCACAACCATATTGATCATGGCCGGATAAGCATAACTTTTAAATAGTTTGCGAATGTCTGGAAGTTCATTAATATGCTGGGGAAGCTGATTTTGCACAATTTTTCTTTAAACACTTAAGTTTGCAAAAGTAGTAAATTTATTGGTATATTATTTTTATCTTTGTTTAGGATTGGAAAAAATAAGAAATGAAGCAGCTTGTCGAAACATTGAGGCACTATTTTCAAGGAGGAAAAACCAGAGAAATTGAATTTCGAATCGGAAAATTGAAGCAATTGAAAAAAGCAATTCTGGATCGTGAAGAAAAGATTGAAGCAGCTTTGTGGGATGAATTGCACAAGTCTGCCTATGAATCTTATCTGACCGAAATTAGCTTTGTATTGCAGGAATTAGATGCGCATATCAAACATGTAAAATCTTGGTCAAAGCCGCAGAAGGTTGCTACTCCTTTGCAATTGTTCGGATCAAAAAGCCGTATTGTGTATGAGCCTTTGGGGGTAGTGCTGATCATTGCTTCCTGGAATTACCCTTTTCAATTGTTGATGTCCCCTTTGATCGGAGCTGTATCTGCCGGGAATTGTGCGGTTTTAAAACCTTCACCTTACACCCCCAAAGTGGGAGCTGTGATGCGGGAGATTATAGAAGCAGTATTTGAACCCGGGCATGTGGTTTTGGTGACTGGTGGGAAGGAGGTAAATCAGGCTTTATTGGCTGAACGTTTTGATTATTTGTTTTTTACAGGTAGTCCGGCTTTGGGAAAGGTGGTCATGAAAGCTGCTGCTGAGTATTTAACTCCTGTGACTTTAGAATTGGGAGGAAAAAGT
>URJC01000126.1 GCA_900548135.1 uncultured Odoribacter sp.
TTGACTTCTATATTCACCTTAAAATCTTTATCCAGACCGTGTGTCCTCAGGAAACCGATTACGGTTTCTGTATCCACGTCATACTGGTGTTTCATGGGTTCCATCGGTTTGGGTTCAATCAGGAAAGTTCCTTTAAACCCTTTAGCCCGGGCATAATCACGGGCTTTGGTCAACATCATGGCCAGATGTTCTTTTTCACGCTTCTGATCGGTATTCAGCAAGGACATATAACCTTCCCGTCCTCCCCAGAATACGTAGTTTTCTCCTTCCAGGGCAATGGTTGCATCAATGGCATTTTTGATTTGTACGGCAGCCCGGGCAACTACGTTGAAATCGGGATTCGTGGCTGCACCGTTCATGTAACGGGCATGCCCGAATACGTTGGCCGTTCCCCACAATAGTTTTATGCCGGTCTGTGCCTGTTTCTGTCTGGCATAGGCAACTATCTCTTTCAGATTGGCTTCGTATTCCCCGATGGTAGCTGCCTCTGCCACCAGGTCTACATCATGGAAACAATAGTATTCGATACCACATTTCTGCATAAATTCGAATCCGGCATCCATTTTATCTTTTGCTGCCTGTATGGGATCAGTTGCGCTATTCCAGGGAAAGGTTTTTGTACCGCCTCCAAACTGGTCAGTCCCTTCTGCACAAAGCGTATGCCACCAGGCCATCGAGAAACGTAACCAGTCTTTCATCTTTTTGCCGCCTACTATTTTTTCTGCTTCATAATAACGGAATGCAAGCGGATTTTTACTTTCTTTACCTTCAAATTGAATCTTACCGATTCCTGGAAAATATTCTTTTGTTGTCATCGTTTTATTGTTTATGTTTAAATATCATCGTGTTTGAGTGTTCTATGATCGTTAATCGTTACCTTGGACGCAGGTCCTTATCAGTCTTTTCCATCGTCCGTAAGCTTCCAGGTAAATTTCCTTTCCGCGGCTTTCCGGTTCCACGACAGCTTGTTTTTTCAGGGTAGCAAATGCTTCCCGGGGAGAACGGTAAATCCCGGCTCCGATTCGTCAGTGTCATATAGTTCAATCGTTGCACCGCTAACGTTTGCTAAGGCTTGCCGGAAAACGGGACTCAGAAACATATTGGCTTGTCCGGCACGAATCACCCGGATAGCCATGCCCATCGATTTCATGATCTCCATCCCGTATTCAAAGGAAAAAACAATTCCTTCCTGAGCTGCACGAACCAGATCCGAACGGTGATGTGTGTTGAAATTGATGCCATGAACGGAACAATTGGTTTGTTTGTTTTTTAGAATCCGTTCGGCTCCGTTGCCGAAAGGAATGATGGAAATCCCCCGGGCTCCCGGTACGGATTGGGCTGCCAGACGATTCATATCTTTGTAACTCATATTTTCAGAAACTATGTTTTTCCGCATCCAGGAATTTAAAATTCCTGTTCCATTAATACATAACAATACGCCTAAGCGGATTTGCTCAGGAGTGTAATTGACATGGGCAAAGGTATTGACCCGGGATTCCGGATCGTAGTTTACTTGTCCTAATACTCCATAAACGACACCGGAAGTTCCTGCTGTGGATGCTATTTCCCCGGGATGCAGTACATTGAGCGATAAAGCATTATTAGGCTGGTCACCTGCCCGGTAACAAACCGGAGTTCCGGTTTTCAGACCTAATTCTGCGGCTATACTTGCCGATACTTCTCCCTGATAACCGAAAACCGGACAGTGCCCTGGCAACTGTTGCCAGTCGAAGCCAAAATAGTTCATGATATCTTGCGACACTTCATTTTTTACGAAATCCCAAAAAATACCTTCCGATAATCCTTCTGTGGTGGTTGCTATTGTTCCTGTCAGTTTCATTGCGATATAATCGCCCGGTAGCATGAATTTGTCCGTTTGTTCATAAAGCTCTGGTTCGTTTTCCTTTACCCAGGCTAGTTTGGCTGCTGTAAAATTGCCCGGAGAATTTAATAAGTGCTGAAGGCATTTTTCTTTACCGATTGTCCGGAAAGCTTTTTCTCCGTAAGCTACGGCCCGGCTGTCACACCAGATGATGGAGGGACGCAAAACTTGCTGTTTCCGGTTGACCAATACCAATCCGTGCATTTGCCAGGATATACCGATGGCTTTGATCGCTTCACCTTTTATACCCGATTTTCTCATCACTGACTGATGGGCCAGTTTCAGGTTCTCCCACCATACTTCAGGTTGTTGTTCTGCCCAACCGGGATAGGGAGCCTGAATTGCCATTTCTGTTTTCGGATAAAAGTCCGATGCGACAATATGTCCCGTCTCAACCTCTACTAAACAGGCTTTTACTGAGGAACTGCCTATATCATAACCCAATAGATACATGATTGACTAAATTATAAGGTTACTTTTCGTTTGTTGTATGATATCCGGTCGAATTTGTATAGACGGGCGGCCCGGTGAGCCACTCCCTGTTCTTTTTCATCCAGAGGGACTACATACTCCATTCCTGCCATCTTTTTGTGGAAATTCCGTACATCACAAGTCTTATGATAAATAGTTTCATATAAATGACGTAAATCTGCTGCTGTAAACTTGGACGGAAGCAATTCGAACAAAATGGATGGTTCATATTCTCCCCAGGACTGGACTTCTTCTAAAGCTTCCCTGACAATCTGATTGTGGTCGAAAGGCATAGTGGGTAAAGCATTGACCGGAATCCAGTTGACCGATTTGTATTTAGATACGATGTTTAACTTCCGGTTAATTTTGCACAGTGATAAATAAGCAATTGTAATCAGCCGTTCGATATGATGATGATATTCCACTTCCAGCCAAAGCCGGTCAGCCGGACTGGAGGTACGTTGCAGGGAGGTGAAACTTTTAAATTGCCGTAAAGCCATTTTATGTATTCCGGTTAGTTCATATAATACCCGTGCGGCGGCAGTGTCCGAATCTTCTTCCTGGTAGATCAGGCTTCCCGGTAGTTTCAATTTTTCTTCTCCTGCCGGAAAGTTTTTACGTTCCACCAATAATATGTTCAATTGTTTTCCATCAAAACCCAAAATAACGCAATCGATTGAGACATAGGCTTGCATATATCCGTTGAACTTCGTTTCGTCTTCCATATGATGCTGCTTTTGATGTTACAAACATAGAAAACCATTTATTTAAAAACAAATTTTTGGGGTGTTTTGTTGTATGTAATATATTGAAATACAATATATTAATATGTATTTGAAATACAATAACTGTAAAGTGTGATATTGTCCGGACTACAATCAGAATCAAGGACTAAGAAACTAAAAAAAAGGATAATTTTCTTGCTCTATTTTACAATAAGAGTTAAAGGAAATGTATTGGTGTGAAGAGTTGAATTTGGTGTAGAGGAACGTAATCTTCCCTGTTGGTTCATCACAGGAAGCTGAAACAGGACTTATCTCGTTATGTCTTTTCCTGCCGTCTGTATGCTGAGGGAGTAATACCCATTATTTTAGTAAAAATACGTGAAAAATAGGCTGGTTCCTCAAATCCTACTTTAAGGGCGATTTCTGACAATTTCAGTGAGGTGAGTTCAATGTATTCACAGGCTTTACGGATCTTCAGCTGGATGTAATAGTTCATCGGAGGAACTCCTGTTTCTTTTTGGAAAAGAGCTGAAAAATGCGAAACGGAATAATTGAATGTGGTGGCCAGTTGCGATAAGGTTAAGTTAGCCCCCATGTTTTCCTGCATATAATGGATTACTTGCATGGAAAAAGTCAGTTTATCCTTGTTGTTTGTCTTGTCATGCTTGAATTGTTCCGGCTGGATAAATGAAGAAAGAAAAGGGTAGAGGAACATAGAGGTTTGAATCATATATTCCTGGGTATAAGCCAGTGAGAAATTACTGTAAATTTCTTCAAAGAGTTCTAACCGGTCTTGTAACCGGGAATCCTGTCCGGGTAAAAGATATGAGGGGCCGGGCTTACCGGATAGAAAGTGTTGGGCTAACCGCCCCTGAAAATGGAGCCAGTAGATTGTCCAGGGATCCTGTTCATTTGCTCCGAAAACATAGGGTGTGTTTGGGGGAAGTAATATAAACTGACAGGCAGAAATCTGGTATTCTTTATCGTGGATTTTTATCCATCCTTTTCCTCCTGTACAATAAATCAGCATATGATAATCGGTTCCCCGGTTTTTTTGGACATAATGATATTTCACTTTCGGAAAAAAACCTATTTTACGGACATATAATGCTTCCACCAGAGGATGATGGCTGTATTTTTTTAACAGATCTTCCGGTAATGATAATAGACGCTGGCCCTTGAAACCTTCTTTGATTTTGATCATAAATTTTGTGAATACTGCATGAAACAAAACTAAAAGGAATCAGAAAATAATGCAAGTAAATCGCCAAAAAGTGTGAATAAAAATACAAAATAGAGAAATAATTTTGTAAGAAAGAGAACGTTATGTCCGGCAGTAATCAGGATGGAACTTCTTTTGTGCCGGTGAAGGTGGGCTTATTGGGTTATGAAGAAAATGAGATTTGAGATATGAAGTACTTTTCATTTATTTTGTTGTTTCAATTTGCAGTCTGGAATACTTATTCTGCGGATATCATCTTGTTTGAAGTGGGAAAACGGGATAGTTCAGCAGCTGAATTTGCTTTATTCCCGGATCGGTATAAAAGTTTTCTGGCAGCTTTCGGCGGGGAAAAATCTTATTATGTCGGTTATTCATTACCGGAGAAAAACTGGCCTTATGTTTTGCCTGGGCCTCAGGATTCTTGGGCAGGCGGGGGATACTGGGCTGGTTATTATCCGAGGCATTTCCCTTCCTTGTATTTTCAGTTGGATAAGACGGTAAAACAGGGAGATTGTCGGTTTGTGCTTTACTTTGCCGGGGCAAAGAAAAGTCGGGAGACCAGGATTCGCATTGAAATCAATGGGCATCGTTTTGAACAGTCGATTGAAGGAGAGGATACGGAGGAGGTGTTGAATGGGAAGGTGAAAACCGGAGTATCCCGGGAAATTCAGCTGATTTTTCCGGTAAACTGGCTACAAAAAGGAATAAACCGGATTCGGCTAGGGGCCGTAAAAGGACATTGGGTGTTAGTGGACGCTATGTGCCTGGAAGTTCCTGCAGGGGTACGTTTGGGAAAAGCTTCGGCTATTTTAGTACGTTCTGTTCAGGCTGCTCCTTTTGAATATGCGGGGGAAGATGACAAGCGGATTCAGCCTTTGCTGGTGGATATGACGAAATTGGATCAATCGGGGGAGCTGACTTTCCGGGTGGATGGATTACCCGATCTGGTGCGTAGGGTAGAAAAGGGAGAGAGTATTCAGGAAATCCCCATGCCTGCACTGAATGGGGAAAAAGCCACCCGAACCCGTAAAATACGGATTTTTGCAGGAAAGGAACAGGTGTTTGAGGGATATATCACTCAATCCCGTCAGCCGCTTCATACTTATTCAGATGATGTCGATCTATTGATGGGTACTGGTAACTCGCGTTGGATGTTTAAGCCGGGTCCTTGCCTGCCGTTGAGTATGGTACAAATTGCTCCTGATAATCAGGATGAAACATGGAAGGCTGGTTATGAATATACGGTGGAGAATATCATGGGGTTTAACCATATTAGCGATTGGACCATGACGGGTTTCCTGATGCAACCTACTTGTGGGGAATTGCAGGTGAATCCTGGGCGCGAGGAGTTTCCGGATGAGGGGTACCGTTCGCGTATTGATAAATCGACAGAAAAAGCAGAAGTAGGGAAATATTCGGTTTTTATGACGGATACGAAAATCAGGGCCGAGATCACCTCTACGCGCCGGGCTGCCATTCAGCGCTATACTTTTCCGCAACGGGAGGATGCCCGTATTATCATTGATTTATTTGCTCCTAATGAATATCCTCACAATTTGCTGGATGCTAAAGTGACTCGGGTCAGTAATACGGAAATTGAAGGATATGCGACTTATTATAATGCTTTTACCGGTTATTCCCTGCAACAATATTATACGCTTTATTTTGTGTTGCAATTCAGTAAACCTTTTGACTCTATGGGGGGGTGGGTGAATGAAGGCGTGAAACCAGTAAACGGATATATAGGCGGATGGAACCGGAATCATCAGTTTGATACGCCGGCGGAAATTCATTTACAGCTAGATAGTATCCGGGGAAAAGGTGATGCCGGGGTATTTGTGAACTATCGGACTACCGAAGGCGAGCAAATTCTGGTCCGTTCGGGTATTTCACTGGTAGATATGAATGGAGCACGTCATAATCTGGAACAGGAACTGACCGGACCTTTTGGATGGGATTTTGACCGGGTGGTAGAAAATGCCCGTTCTGTCTGGAATGAGTATCTGGGCCGGGTGGAAATCAAGACAGACGATTATTTACAAAAGAAAAAATTCTATACTAATTTTTATCGGGCTTTGGCTGCTAAAGCAACCTGGAGTGATGCAGATGGACGTTTCAGAGATGAGGACGAACAGATTTGCCGGTTGGAGAGTCCGGACGATTGTATTGTCAGTGGGGAATATTGGAATACTTTTTGGAACAATCAGCAATTATTCAATTTGGTGGCTCCGGAGATTTCTTCGAAATGGGCACGTTCAGCTATTCGTTTATATCAGAATAGCGGTTGGTTTAATACGGATCCTGCCGGGGTTGAACATACAGGAGTGATGGTAGCTATGCATCCTATCTCCCAGATTTTAGGAGCTTGGCAAAGCGGTATCCGTGATTTCGACTTAGAGATTGCTTATCAAGGATTGCGGAAAATGATGACTACTCCTCCCGAATGGTACAAAGGGGGAGGAACGGTAGGAGTAGAACATTTGGTACCTTACATGAAATATGGGTATATCCCTTACGGTAAAGGGACTGTTTCCAATACAATGGAATATGCTTATGATGATTGGTGTCTGGGACAAATGGCGCGGATATTGGGAAAAGATGAAGATTACCAGGTGTTTGATCAACGTTCGGAAAATTGGATGAATTTGTTTGACCCGCAAACGGGTTTTATCCGTCCCAAAGATTCCGAAGGACATTGGATTGAGCCGTTTGACCCCTATCATACTCCGGGATTTACTGAAGGAAATGCTTTTAATTATTCGTGGTTTGTACCGCATAACCCGTGTAAGCTTATTCAGCTGGTAGGACAAGAACGTTTTGTGGAGCGTCTGAATCGTGCTATGGAACAATCAGCGCATGCTAATTTTAA
>URJC01000127.1 GCA_900548135.1 uncultured Odoribacter sp.
ATTAATTCATAATGGGGTCCTTCGGAAAATTTGCCCAAATCCGATAACGTCCCCCCAACTCACTCATGGACGACTCCCATAAATCCCCATGAGGTTGTTCAAAAAATTTTTCTTGGGTAATATCCCCCACCATCCAGGTATTTTCTTCCAGTTCCCGTTCCAATTGCCCGGCATCCCAACCGCTATATCCGGCAAAAAAACGAATTTCCTCAGGCAAAATCTTTCCATCCTTCAACATTCGCGCTAAAGTAACAAAATTTCCCCCCCAATAAATACCATTGATGATATGCAAAGCATCCTCCAATTCCGGATGCTTATGAAGATAATACAACTGATTCGTCTCAACCGGTCCTCCTATATACACCGGATATTCTATCCCTGCCAGTTCAGTGACTAAATCTGAAGTTGTATATACCATTGGTTTATTCAATACAAATCCGATTCCTCCCTTCTTGTCCTGTTCTACCATAAAAATAACAGATCGGGAAAAATATTTTCCTGACAGAAACGGTTCAGCAATCAGAATATTTCCGATTTCAACTTTTTTCCGATTCCTCCTTATTTTAAATAAGTCTTGAAATTGTTCGTCCACAATTATTCGTATTTTTATGCGTCAAAAATAGCAAAATAATTTGGGATGCCGAGAATAATCTTTGCCATACTTTTGTTTTTTTATGCAAGTAACCTGTTTGCACAAAATAGTCGGATTGTACGTTCCATTGTACGGCAAGGCGATACTCTCCCTCATGTATGGTTGGAAGAAGTAATTGTCAAGCGAAAAATACACAATAACAATTGGTATAAACGCCAGTACAACCGTAATATCAGGTTAGAATACAATGTGAGAAAAGTCTATCCATATGCACGTATTGCAGCAACCAAAGTAAATGAAATTGAAAAGAAATTGGCTGGTGTAACCAAAGAAGCTGAAAAGAAAAAAATTATCAAAGAAGAATATGCACAACTGATGAAAACATTCAAAGCTCCTTTGATGAAATTAAGTATCACCCAAGGTCGCATTTTAATCCGTTTAATATACCGGGAAACTAATCATTCTTCCTTTGCTCATATCCGTGAATACCGGGGCACAGTAAATGCCTATTTCTGGCAATCAATAGCCCTTTTGTTCGGAAATAACCTGAAAGCTGCTTATGATCCTTACGGAGAAGATGCAGAAATAGAAGAAATTGTACAGAAAATAGTAAAAGAATTCAAAAACTAAAAAAGGGAATCGTAAAACTTTTATTACTTTTACCAGCAATAGAAAATGAATATTGACAAAAAAAATAAAAATACTGTAAATCAGTAACTTTGTAAACATGACATTTGAAGACATCAGAAAAGAAATCAAGGGTAAAAAATATAAACCCGTCTATTTCTTATGTGGAGAAGAACCTTTCTTTATTGACCAATTGACTGCCCTGATTGAAAATACGGTACTCACAGAAGAAGACAAAGCATTCAACCAGACAGTGTTATATGGTAATGACGTCAGTATGAGTACCATTACGGACACAGCCAGGCGTTTCCCCATGATGTCCGAACGCCAGGTTGTTATTGTACGTGAAGCACAAAATATCCGTGATTTCGATAATCTATTACCTTATATAGATCATTACCAGCCATCAACTGTTTTATTACTGGCTTATAAAAATAAGAAACCGGATAAACGGAAAGGAGTTTTTAAAAAACTGAGCACTTCTCCTAATTGTGTTTATTTTGAATCAGCGAAATTGTACGATAATAAAATTCCGGAATGGATTATAAATTATTGTAAAGAAAAAGCTTATGGAATTACCACAAAGGCCGCAGGAATTCTGGCTGAAAGTTTAGGGACAGATCTCAGTCGGGTAGCAAATGAAATTGATAAATTAATACTACTTCTTCCTCCCGGAGGAGAAATTCAAGAGTCTTTGGTGGAAGAACACACAGGAATTAGCAAGGACTTCAATAGTTTTGAACTATTAAGTGCTATCATCCAAAAAGATCATTTAAAAGCAAACAGGATTGTTAACTACTTTGAAGCCAATCCTAAAAATAACCCATTGGTACTCACAATCACTACTTTATTCCGTTATTTCCTGAATTTACTGACATATCACTATCAAAAGAAATTAACTCCCAATACACAGGAAATGGCAAAGTTGCTGGGTGTACATCCTTTTTTTATGAAAGATTATATTGATGGTAGTCGTATTTATAATGCCGTAAAATGTGCAAATACCATCTCCCTGCTCCGTGAATATGATATGAAATCCAAAGGCGTCGGGAATGCAAATATTTCAGACGGAGAATTATTAAAAGAACTGATATTTAAGATTATGCATTAAAAGTCAAATAAATTCCGGAACTACCTTCCAAAAATAAAGCAACACCTGAACAGATCACCGTGAGTAACTAAACTCTTGCTAAAATAGAAAAAAGATAACATCAAACGGGTTACCAACGTAGATACTGATATGAGAAAAAAATCAGCCTATTTAAAAGATAAGCCTCTCCAAAAAGCTGTATTTTTCGATCGGGATGGTACAATTAATTCCGACGAAGGGCATTATTATATATGCAAACCGGAAGATTTTGTATTCAATCCCGGAATTATTGAGGGCATGAAACGCCTCCAGAAAGCCGGATATTTATTATTTGTAATCACAAATCAGGGAGGTATTGCCAAAGGTATTTACTCACACGAAGATGTCGCTTTAGTACACCAATATATGTGTACTGAATTGGAAAAGCAAGGAGTAACAATAAGTAAAATTTATTATTGTCCTCATCACGAAAGTGTAAAAACTTGTGTATGCCGTAAGCCTTCTCCTTTTATGGTCAACCGTGCAATCGAAGAGTTTCATCTGGATAAATCCCAATCCTGGTTTATTGGTGATAGTGCCAGGGATGTAGAATGTGCCGAATCAGCTGGAATTCATCCGATCCGAATCCATAAAAATCAAGACATCACTCCTGCTGTCGATCATATTTTACGGGAATTGGAAATTAAAAAAAACAAAGCCGCATTATAGGAAAACTTAAAAAGTAAACTTTAAATAAAAAATAACATCCGCAACTTGGCTATATGATGGGAATTGACTAATTTCGCTCAATTTTTAAAAATCCACAGAATATGGCTCATTACATTAAAGAAGTATCACGTACATTTGGAGAATATCTGTTAATTCCGTCACTCACCACCAAAGAGTGTACTCCCGACAATGTTTCTTTGAAAACTCCTGTAGTTAAATACCGTCAAGGCGAAACTTCCAAAATCCAGTTAAACATACCGTTCGTATCAGCAGTCATGCAAGCTGTATCGGATGACGGACTAGCAATTGCGTTGGCCCGTAACGGAGGTTTGTCTTTTATTTTTGGTTCCCAGCCCATTGAAAGCCAAGCTGACATGGTCCGCCGGGTAAAAAAATTCAAAGCCGGATTTGTAGTGAGTGATTCTAACCTACGCCCGGATTCCACTTTACAGGATGTTGTCAATCTGAAAAGACGCACAGGCCACTCCAGCATTGCCATTACGGACGACGGAACACCTAATGGTAAACTTCTGGGAATGGTTACCAGCCGTGATTACCGGCTAAAAACAGACCCTCTCAACAAACCGGTTTCCGAATTTATGACTCCGTTTGAAAATCTGATCATCGGTAAGTTAGGTCTGACTTTAAGTGAAGCAAACACCATTATCTGGGATCACAAATTGAACTGCTTGCCGATTATTGATGAGGAACAACGGCTTCAGTATTTTGTTTTCCGGAAAGATTACGATAACCATATGGAAAACCCATACGAATTATTGGATAGTCATAAAAAACTGATGGTCGGAGCCGGTATTAACAGCCGGGACTATAAAGAGCGGGTACCTGCATTAGTGGAGGCAGGTGTGGATGTTCTGGTCGTAGATTCATCGGATGGTTTTTCTGAATGGCAATTTGAAACCATTCGCTGGATTAAAGAAACCTATAATGATGAAGTAAAAGTCGGAGGCGGAAATGTCGTAGACAAGGAAGGTTTCTTATACCTGGTAAAAGCAGGCGCTGATTTTGTAAAAGTAGGGATCGGGGGTGGTTCCATTTGCATTACCCGTGAACAAAAAGGGATCGGACGTGGTCAGGCCACCGCTTTGATTGAAGTATGCCAAGCCCGGCAAGAATATTTTGAACAAACCGGAATTTACATCCCCATTTGTTCTGACGGAGGATTAGTACATGACTACCATATGACATTGGCATTAGCAATGGGGGCTGATTTTCTGATGATGGGACGTTATTTTGCCCGTTTCGATGAAAGCCCAAGTAAAAAGTTAGCTATCGGTAATAGTTATGTTAAAGAATATTGGGGAGAAGGTTCCAACCGTGCTCAGAACTGGCAACGTTATGATATGGGAGGAAATGGGAAAACAATGAAATTCGAAGAAGGAGTCGATAGCTATGTTCCTTATGCAGGTAAAATGAAAGATAACCTGGAAATCACTTTGGGTAAGATCAAATCTACTATGTGTAGTTGTGGTTCTGTTACAATTCCGGAATTACAGGAAAGAGCCAAGATTACTCTGGTATCTTCAACTTCCATAGTCGAAGGCGGAGCGCATGATGTGATCTTAAAAGATACTAAGATTCAATAACACCGGACAGAAGCTACAAAATGAGTCGTTTCATGGACTGGAGTAAGATTCAAATAACCGGATTTAATCCGGTTATTTTCATATATAATAGGAACGTTCCGCTGTAACTGTATGTGTTGATGCAAGGCTTCTTCTTTTTGGGAATAAAACCGAATGCAGAAAGTGCCTTTTGTCTTTTCACATAAACGCCGGGAAAGAAACATCGCAACAATTCCCATATTATAACGCAAATTAATCTCCACACAAGGTTGAACAGCTAACTCACCGTTTTCCCGGTATATCATCATATCTACCCCTAAAGGACCCCGGTAACAGGGAATTAGTTCGCCGATCATCCGGGGAATTTCTATCTTCAATGCATTTATAATCTCTTCCCCTAACAATCCTATCAGCCGACGCTCTATTATAATCTGCGCCCCCAGAAAATTTCCGATATATTCTCCATGTAAGCCAGTAGAAAAAGAAGACCATCCCATAAATGCTACTCCATCTGCTCCGGAAAAAAATTCCATAGCAAAGTCCTCAACTTTATCCAACCTTTTTTCCAGCATCAAATATTTTTGCCGCTTTAACATCCCTGTTAACCATTCCTTTTCTTTTACGCCAATTCCATTTTTTAATACCAATATACCTTTCCCGGAAGACGACCAAGGGGCCTTTACGATCCATTGCCCTTTTCCAACTTTAAGTTCTAATTCAGGCAAAGAATAACACATCTGTGGCAGAACATCCGTTCGGACAAAAGGCAACATTTCCATTAGCCGGGCCAACCCCTCACGAGCTGTTTTTCGGCTATACCACTCTTTTTGTTCCGGTTTCCATTCTTCCCCGATTCCCCGTTTATTCAACCAATGGCACATACCAGGACTTTTCCCCCACGGACTTGCATCCCAAGCTGTACAGTTACCTAGTTGACTTTCCAGAATAGGCATACACTCTAACTGTAAAGGTTCGCACACAGCATGCATGAAACTAACATCCGGAAGTTCTTTCACAACTACACGATCCTCTTTTGTTCCCAACCAAGCTGGTAAAAAAGCCAGATCCTCTGCCATTTTCAACACATTGGCAGGAGGTGTATAGTATTTTCCTCCGGCTGCAATGGACATCTCACAATCGGGATTAAAGATAAAAAGACGTTTAGCATGTTTTTTCTCCATACCTGAATCACATTCATCTTGAGTTTGTAAAACTACAAAAAAAACGGAACAATAAAATCTCCATTTGTTTCTTCAGTAAACTTTTGTATTTTTACATCATACAGAAAACAATCCACTAGCTTCAATATCATTCAACTATGGCTATCGAATTACACAAAATCTATAAACGTAAAAAAAGCGACAGGGATATCTTTCAGGAATTAATGCCTTTTAAGATAAAAGAAATCTTATTAATTGCAAATTATTATGACGCATATACGATCGAACGTGAAGGACAATTTACAGATAAGATTGTAGGAGAATATCTTCAGGTCAATTTGTATACTGCTCCCCGTTTTACCTCGGTAGCCAGTGAAACAGAGGCCTTAAAGGTATTAGCAGAACACCACATTGATCTGATTATCATCATGGCGGGACTCGACAAACAAACTCCTCTCATCATCAGTAAAAATCTGAAACAGCTCTATCCGCATATACCTCAATTGATGTTGGTGAATAATAATGCCGACCTGGCCTATTTTCACACAATCGAAGATCAGGTCAATGAATCCATAGAACGTCTGTTCGTCTGGAATGGTTCTACTAAAATATTTTTGGTAATGGCCAAATACATTGAAGACAAGATGAATCTCGATCGTGATACCCACCTCGGTGATATCCGGGTGATTTTATTGGTAGAAAATTCGGTCAGGTATTATTCCCGTTATTTACCGCTTTTATATACAGAAATCATGACCCAGACTCAGGAACTGATCATTTCTGAACCTCAGGACAGCGACATGAGCCTGGTTATGAAAATACGGGTAAGACCCAAAGTCATCCTGGCTACTACTTACGAAGAAGCAGTTTACATTATTGACCATTACCGGGAAAATTTAATTGGCGTGATTTCTGATGTCCGATATAAGCATAACGGACAGGAAGATGAAGAAGCTGGTATACGGCTGATCCAATACGTTGAACAAACCGGAGCACAAATTCCTTGTATGTTGCAAAGCCAGGAAATTGAAAATGCCGTTAAAGCTAAAGAATTGAATGCTGCTTTTATCAATAAAAATTCTCCCACCCTAGCCCATGATATTAAGGATTTCATTAAAGGTTATCTGGGATTTGGAGATTTCATTTTCCGTAACCAAAAAGGAGAAGCAATTGATAAAGCAACTTCCATAGAAGAATTCAAACAGAAATTATTAAGCATCCCGGATGAATCCCTGATATACCACTCTATTCGCAATGGAATATCTACCTGGTTAATGGCCCGCAGAGAGATTACTTTAGCCAAACACCTGAAACGTTATCGGTTTGAAGATTTTC
>URJC01000128.1 GCA_900548135.1 uncultured Odoribacter sp.
TGCCGGGTTGCCCAGGCTAACATCTTCTCTTTTACCTCCTCAAAATAGTCCGCAATCCTATCTTTGGAACTCTGGGCTAAGTCCGGTGATTTTTTTACCATCATACACCCCGCAGTAAACATCTCGGGCAAGAGGATCAGATCACAATCCCGGCATAAAGCTATTTTTTTATCAAATCCATCCAGATTTGCCACTACATCTCCCCAAACTAATTCAGACTGAATTAATGCTATTTTCATAAATCAATCAGATTTACTTATTTTCCATCCTATCCAAACAAACCATTACTTGCCACTACACCTGGTCCCTCATCCGAAACAGAAAGAAAAATTAAATTTATGATTCTCCATACGAGAATTGATCCGGAAACCTTGGATTAGCATCCTGATAAGTACTCATAATATACTCCAAATCAGCATCCACATCATCAGTAGGCCAAAACAAAGGACCCACCTCACAAAATTTACCTTTATAATCGATACGTCCCAAATATACCGGCACACCAGCGGCCTTTGCTATCACTAAAAATCCTTTTTTCCACTTCTTCCTTTTTTTCCGGCTTCCTTCAGGGGTTATACACAAATACATCGATTCCCGGCTCTTAAATTCAGCAACCATCTGGTCTACCAAATGACTATCTTTTTTTCCCCGGTCCACCGGAATAACCCGCAAAGCACGAAGAAGAATACCCAACGGAAAAAAGAAAAATTCTTTTTTCATCAAAATAAAAGCCGGGATACGCTGACTTAAAAATGCCAGCTCTCCCCACACAAAATCCCAGTTTGAAGTATGAGGCACCGATATAATCACTGCTTTCTTCTCTACCGGCAATTCTCCCTTATATTTCCATCCCCCCAACCACATTACAAACCGTGCAATATATTTCATAACGCTATAAACTTATTAATTCTGCTGTGTCAAAATTACTACATTTTCAACGAAACCACTAAAAATAGAGCTAAATTTAAAGTTTACACTTCCTAAAAAAAAGTGTCCCTTTCCACCGATTTCTCCGATTTTTCTTTATATTACTGATAAATAAATACTTTACTTCAATAATACAGAAAAAATAATTTCAGATTTTCATCCATTTATATCCTCTTTTTTTGAATAGAGTTTTTGCAAATCAAAAAGTTTGTATACCTTTGCACCACAAAATTTCCTTAGGGGTACAATAAGTGGAACAAAAGCCCACCCCGTGGTATTAATATTAAAACAACAAAAAATGTACGCTATTGTTGAAATTGCAGGACAGCAATTTAAAGTTGAAAAAGACCGTAAAGTTTATGTACACCGCCTGGCAGCAGAAGAAGGTACGCAGGTAGAATTTGACAATGTTCTTTTAGTTGACAATGACGGTCAGGTTAAAATCGGTACACCGAAAGTAGAAGGCGCAAAAGTTACCGCAAAAGTATTGAGTCATCTGAAGGGTGATAAAGTAATTATTTTCAAAAAGAAAAGAAGAAAAACTTTTGAACGTAAAAATGGTCACCGTCAATATCTGACACAGATTCAGATTGAATCTATTAACGCTTAAAGCCCTTTGGCTTAAATTTCAATTTTTATTGTAACTTCTAAATTATTTATACGATATGGCACATAAGAAAGGAGTCGGAAGTTCAAAGAACGGCCGTGAATCAGAAAGCAAACGATTAGGAGTAAAGATCTGGGGCGGACAGTTTGCCAAAGCAGGTAATATCTTGGTTCGCCAGAGAGGGACCGTACACAATCCAGGTGAAAACGTAGGTATGGGTAAAGATCATACATTGTTTGCCTTGATAGATGGTACTGTTGTTTTCCGTAAAAAAAGAAACAACAAATCGTTCGTTTCAGTAGAAGCTTCTGCAGAATAAACTGAAAAGATATGAAATATTAAACTCCTGTGTTCTGCATGAATACAGGAGTTTTTTTATAATTTTGAATCCGAAACGCATTTTTAAAGCTATGTTGAATCTCAAATTTATCCAGGAGAACAAAGAAACCGTCATAGAGCGTCTGGCAGTAAAAAATTTTGATGCCCGTGAACCGATAGAAAAAATTATAGAGCTTGACAACCTGCGTAAATCTCTTCAGCAGGAGGCTGAAGCCAAACAGGCACAAATGAATGTCATCGCAAAACAAATTGGCCGGATCATGCAGTCCGGACAAAAGGAAGAGGCCGAAAAAGCACGCCAGGAAACTGCCGAGCTAAAAGCATCTATCGCAGACCTGAACAATCGCCGGAATGAAGTGGGTAACGAATTAACCCATATTTTACTACGTTTACCCAACTTGCCACATACCTCAGTTCCCAAAGGAAAATCAGAAGCAGACAATGTTATTGTAAAGGTTACAGAGCATATACCCCAGAAACATGAAAACGATGTGCCACACTGGGAATTAACCAAGAAATACGATCTCATCGACTTCGAAACCGGAGTAAAAATCACCGGTGCCGGCTTCCCGCTTTATAAAGGACTGGGGGCAAAACTTCAACGCGCCTTGATCAATTTCTTCCTGGAAGAAAACATTAAAGCAGGTTATCAGGAAGTACAACCTCCTTTGATGGTTAACGAAGCCTCAGGCTATGGTACAGGTCAATTGCCCGACAAAGACGGTCAAATGTATTATGTCAGCGAAGACAATCTCTATCTGATACCGACAGCAGAAGTTCCGGTAACCAACATTTACCGGGATATGATAGTTGAAGGCGAAAAATTACCTATAAAAAATACGGCCTACTCAGCCTGTTTCCGTCGTGAAGCCGGTTCTTATGGTAAGGACGTACGCGGTCTGAACCGATTGCATCAATTCGATAAAGTGGAAATTGTACAAATTACCCGTCCGGAATTATCCTATGAAGCACTGGACGACATGGTGAAACATGTTGAAAACCTGCTAATTAAATTAGAACTCCCTTATCGTATCGTCCGGCTGTGTGGTGGCGATATCAGCTTTACCTCTGCCCTAACCTACGATTTCGAGGTTTATTCCAAAGCCCAGGAAAAATGGCTGGAGGTAAGTTCTGTCTCCAACTTTGAAGAATTCCAGGCCAACCGCCTGAAGTTGCGTTTCAAAGACAAAGGAGACAAAAAAACAACAACCTGCCACACTTTAAATGGCAGTTCTTTAGCCCTACCCCGTATTGTTGCTGCATTGTTAGAAAACAATCAATGCGCAGAAGGTATTCGTTTGCCCGAAGTGCTACAGGCATTTATGGGAAGAGAGATGATAAACTAAATACAAAAATCCAAAGTTTTACAAAAAAGGTAAAAGGCTCTCAGGTCTTTTACCTTTTTTTATAAAGACAGATTACGCTGAAAAACTTATCTTTGCAAAAAGTCTGAGGTATGAAATTCATCTTTGTCCTATTCATTTGTCTATTTTCATTGTTTGTACAAGGTCAAAACAGCGGCCCGAAGCTCCCCATCTATACAAGGAAATAGAACAAAGATTAAAACTAACGACTAAAAACTAACGTAGATTAAAAGTTATCATCCGTAATTTAATTATCATGCGAATCATATATAACACCAGTTTCATTATTCATGAAAATATTGAGCAAGAATGGGTAGCATTTATGCGGAAACACTACATTGCTGTCCTACAGGAAAACAAGCTGTGCCGGGACATCATTTTCACCAAGGTTTCCATAGACCAGCCTGAGGGTAAAACCTATTCTTTACAGCTTGTCTTTAACACAGAAGAAGAGCAAGAACACTTTCTATTCAATTGGCTCCCCACAATAGAAGAAAAAATTATTCAGAATTATACGAACCAATACGTATGTTTCAGTAGTGTGCTAAAAGAAATATAACCCGATGGAAAAGTTAATCATGGGGATTGATCCCGGTACAAATTTTATGGGTTACGCCATTATCAAAATAGCTGACACTTCTCCAAAACCGATTTTAGTAGTATCAGGAGTATTGGATATGGACAAAATTACTGACCCTTACCTCAAATTACAACGTATTTTCAAACGTACTCTTCAAGTCATCGACAGTTACCAACCAGACGAGTTGGCAATAGAAGCTCAATTCTACGGTAAAAACGTACAATCTATGCTAAAACTGGGAAGGGCCCAAGGGGTTGCCATCGCAGCTGCTTTACAGCGAGACATTCCGATTTACGAATATGCTCCCCGGAAAATTAAAATGAGTGTCACCGGATCAGGCACTGCTTCAAAAGAACAAATGGCCCTTTTATTGGGAAAATTCATGCAAATAACCACAACTTCTGAACAACTTGACGAAACAGACGCCATTGCAATTGCTTATTGTCATTATTTACAAAGTAGCAATCCGCTGTTCTCATCTGGTAAAACTTGTAAATCATGGAGAGAATTTATAAAAAAGAATCCGGACAAACTAATTTAAAGAAGAACAAAGAAATTATTTTGGGTATTTAACTATCCAAGCAAATACAACACTCCAACTTCAATATATCTACTCTATAATAACCTTTACCTGTCACAAAAAACTTCCTACCGGATCATTTCTGACCCCGGCAGGAAGTATCCCGTTACTTTCCTTTTCAATCTTTATTTCTGAACATCCTTTACACATCTTATAGCATAACCTTCATTCATATTTGCATACCCGGAATAAATACCAGCAGTCATACCATCTACTCTGACATTCCAAAAATCTTTCTCATAATCAGAAATCCCCGGTTTTGCCCAATAATAGGCCCAACTCCCTATATATCTGTGTCCTAATACATAACCGATATCACTTCCCTCCCAACTGTCAAGCAAAGCACCGCCGGGCAATATACTTAAACCGGTCACATTTGTTGCTACCCAAAGGTCACTGATTGCTTTAACCTTCGGTCCGACTTTGTCAAAGTAATAACCATCAGTGGTCTCTCCTCCTATAAACGTAAACATATCACTCCATTCTTCTATTGTCGGAATATGCCAACCTGTAGGAGCCAGATTACGATTACTATAAGCAGCCTCGCCATTATACAACGCACCATAAATATCCTTGTTAGCTTCATCATTATCATACCAACCATAAGCACCTGACTGATAAGTTTTCCAAATATCCAAATCACGGATAAAATCTACAGGCATAATTCCATCCCTATAAGAGGTGGTTTTCAAATTTTCCGCCATCCAGTAATTTGCACCTATCTTAGTAATCATATAGGTATTATCATCTGAATCTGCCAATAATTCCGGTTCAACAGTAAGAGGAACAGCCAATTCTGCACTTGTTTGCAGTTGTCCTTTTACCAGGAAAACAGATTCAGCCGTATTGATGTCTGTACCGGGAGTATAAACAGAACCGTCATATTTAATAGAACCACCATTATCCACCACATAACCGTCTACCGGATATTTTCCACCTTCTTCCAACAAGTATAAAGTAACTACAGCGGCAGCTCCACCCGGAACAGGTTCCTTACAGAGTTCAGCAATCTTTGTATCCCCATTTTTAACGTTATATACAAACGATTCAGTAAAATCAGGTAATTTGATTTCATAAACTCCGCCGGTTCCCTGTTTTACTTTAATTTCGACACTTTTATCTCCAGCCAAAAGTGTAATCACAGCATTCAGGATTTCAGTACCTGTATTTTCATCCACCTCAACCGTCAGCACACCTTCTCCGTTCCCACTGGCAGGGTTAACCTTGCACCAACTTTTATCACTTTTTGCAATCCAATCTGTATTACAACTCAAAGTAACCATCTGGGGTTCATCCTTAGCCAAAAAAGAAAGTTCACTTTTATCGGCACCTAAAATGACATCCAATTGGTTATCATCACTACATCCGATGTTAAAAACCAACAGCAATAGAATAATTGCCAAATTAAACAATTTGTTCATAGATTTCATAAATTTAGTTGTATAAAATTGATAATCAGTAATTATTAACTTTCTTCGCTTTTGCCAACAATTTATTTCCAACCGGCTTTTCAAATTTAATTCCCTGAACACACACAGCCCTCACACTCATAATCAGACAACCGCCCAATATGATAATTTTTCTCATCTCTTATAAATTTTCATCTGAAACACACTCATCACCTAAATAGGTGACAAATGGTATCATTTTTTCCCCGAAAAAATTCATTCCAAAACTACAGTCTGGACTTTAGTAACCACGACAGGGGTATTCATACCATTCGACCGCTCAAACTTCGTTATGTTCATAATCCCTTTCCGTCCATCCTGTGTAAGAAAAGCTATATTATCATCATAAGTAAATCTGACAATGTCTGTCGCAGAAGCAAAATCCAAAGCTTCAATTTGCGGATCTTCTGCATTTTCATAATCAAACTCAGGACCTAAATTGATGAAACGGGTATGACGCATCTGCCGATGGTCGTACGGTATTTCAAACCGATCAATAATTTTTTGTACTTCTATGTTATCAGGCGAATAAAAATGACAAACACTGTCATTTTCTATATCTATATATTGAAATACATCGATATAATCTACCAATTCCGCACCATGGATTTTTCCATCATCTGCCGGTTCTTCTTGCAAACTTCCGGTAGAATAAACGGAATGCAACTCCGAAGAATAAAAAGGGGTACCTGATAACAATATTTTTATTGTATCAGTAGGAGATTCCATCTCATCTGCCGGTTTCCTGGTTTCCTGTAAAAAGCCATAAATGTCTTTCTTCTCCGTATTGTCCATAAAATTGATTACCTTCATCTGCGCACGGGTACTTGCAGAAACACCCTTATTAGTATGGAAAGTAAAATCCATACCAACAATCTGTTGTAACAACTCCCGGCCCACAATAATCGGATAATTGACCACAATTGAAGATACCGGCCGACTGAAATAACCATTTTCATCTATAAAAATCGTATCGTCAAGAATTTCATAACGTATACTGCCTTCCAGCATCATTTTTGAAAAGTCATGAGTAGCATTAGTCAGTTCCATACGTTCAATGATATCATTTGTACTGGCAAATACTTTAAAACGTATCGTATCTCCAACATGTCTTATCGGTAATTCAACAGTTTCCAGCAAAATCACATTCAGATCGTTGTTCATTTTCAGCACCTCGCTAACA
>URJC01000129.1 GCA_900548135.1 uncultured Odoribacter sp.
CTATCTACAGAAACATGAGGGTTTCGCCGGATGGAAACGCTCGCTTTGCCCGGCAGGAAAACGGGCAGGTTTTTGCAGATGGGGATGGGCAAAAACCTGGGCGGTTTCAAGAGTTGCAGTGGGTATATTGGCTATTACTGGAATAATCTGTTTATCTCTTGATCAATATGCTGTTCATAAGCATCAAATTGACCTTTATCATACGGCGTTTTACTATCATAACAGTCTATCAGTTTAAACGGAACTCCATAATCACTTACTTTACGTGCATTGGGAGAAAGGGCATTGTATTCAAGTTTTTGAAGAAGTAACCCCAATCCAGCCACATCTTCCATAGCGATCTTCTCCGACTTTGAAATTTGATATCGGAAGAATACATCAAAAAGGCCGAGATATTTTACTAAATGATACTTAAAGACATTGTAAACGAAGTCAGCTACTTGCCGCATTGCTTCATCCTTTGTTTTTGGATTATCTTTTCGCCCGACATAATATTGTACCATTGAAAGAAAACCACCCGAAAGATATGAACTCAATAGACTTGTTATCAATGAATACTGATTCTGTCCCACTCGTATTACAATAAGTTGTTTAAGTTTTTCTTCGCGTACAACGGGCAAGATAATATCCATAATGGCTTGAAATCCGGGCCAATATAGTCGGTGTGCATTGCTGCCTGCCAATGTCATTGAAACACGTTTAATATCTTCAATAGTCCACCATGGCACACTTGAAATATAACCGTATAGTGTTAATTTATCTTTTGGTCCAACAACCCGGAAACAATCAAATACTTCTGATGGGATTTCAGATGCAATAATCTGAGTTTGGATATCTTCTTTATCTTGGCGTTCAACTTCAGATAAATATTTATCTTTTGTTATCTGGTAATCAACATCCGTTTTCGGGAAAGTTATATCATAGTTTTTATGTTCCAGTATTTCAGGTTGTCCATTCACAATTTCCTCAAAATTATTATTTAAATCTATAACTCTTCCAGAATAGTGTTGGTAAAACCTACCCGCACGACCAGCTATATTTTTAGCATCAAATTGCCGTAGAGGTTTTATGCCCTTTTTGTTTGATGTAATAATTATGTTTTTTGCTGAAGTGTTTACGCCTTCAGTGATAGTCGTAGTCGAAAAAAGGCATAGTAATGCCCCCTCATTAAATAAATTTATAATTTCTTTTTGGATGTATTTGGGGATAAGGCTATGATGGATACCTATCCGGCCTTTCAATGCTTTTAATACAATCCAATCATTGCCAAATGTGTGTTCCAAATGATTTAAAAATATTTCATAAGTAGAACTTTCTATCCCTGAACAAGTTTCTTGAAAAGAAGAAATCAGCATTTGATCCCTTAATAAAGTTCTGGCATACATTTCTGTATCGGCTCTTTTGCCACAATAAATAATCGTATTTTCTTTAGGCGTGCTTAACGATTTAATTATATTGGCAATTTTCTGCCCTTTACTTATAGAACCAATTTCTACTGGGATTTCATCTATATGATATTGACGTTTACCTTTTACTGTTGTGTATTCCTTTGAAACAATTTCAAATTGATTGTAACGTAAAAAAGAAAACCCATTATCTTCCGCAAAATTATTAAACGATTTATGTTGCTGTGTACCGGGTCGGGGAAGTGCCATATATGGACCAGCTAATAGCATATCGCTTGTCAAATTACAAATAAATTCCAATGCTAAACGGTACGCGGTATCACGTTCATTTTCGCCAGATGTTTCCGAATCAATGATAAAACTGTTATCAATTTTGTAAACCTCATCAATAAAGGCAAAATCAAAGTGAAGGTGTTGATGCGAATCCATAAACGACAAGAACCGTTCGGGTGTAAAAATAAAGATGTTTCTTTCGGATAGACTAAATTCTTCTTCGCTTAGGGAATGAATCTTATATGATTGAAATGTGTCCAACTTGCATAAACGGGCGTAATTTTCGGATAAAAGGCTAATTGCCGGAAAAATCAAAAGGACATTCTGATACTGCATCTTTTGTATAATTTCATATACCAAAAAGGTCTTTCCAAAAGAAGTAGGTGCAGTCAAAACAAAACGATTTTGTTGCCCGATTTTAAAACTGTCAAGAACATTCTTTTGATACCGATGTAATTTGCTATTTCCTCTAATAAGGCTGGCATCATGAAATAGAGCACTTATGGTAAGTGTTTTGATATTTTCATCAGATATACGGCAATCTGTAAACTTATCTTTGAACAAGTCAAAATATTGCGGGATTCCCGCTTCATTAGCCAAAAATATAAGGAAATTCATATCCGCTTCAGAGATAGGCTCATTTTTTATAAAGTCAAAAAAGCCACATACTTCTTTTACAAAAGTTGCAGCATCTGAATTCTTTTTGTATGAATAGTACGCTTTAATTATATTAGCGGTTCTCGTGAGTCTATCCATTTAATCACATTCTCCTTGATTTGCTTAACTTCCGACAGCGGTAAAAAAATAAAAAATAACCGGTAGTCAAACGAAGCGGGTACAATAATATTAAGCCGTGTATATTCTGAAGCAATATGCTCAATACACTTTTTTATGCTCTGATGATATTGATCAGTGCTATTTTTTTGATAAGCAATAAAGATAGGGTATATTAGCCGAATTCCTCTATTCCTTATTTCTTGTGACAGATTAATATCTGGATTTTCTTCCCATGAATTTAACAAGTTTTCAAGTTGTTCATTGTGTGTTGAGATATGGGGGCGCTCATCTATGATTGCAAGTAAATTTCGATTCAAATATCCATCAGAAAGTGAAGTACTTAATTTTTCCATCACAGGGGTTATTGCGCTTTTATATTGCACATAGAATTTTGCTTCTCCAAACCATAAGTCAATATTTCCTTCTCTTTCCATTAAATGAAAAGCATCAAAACCTTTAGCCTCGCTATTTTCAATAGGAGAATAAAAATATCCTCGTGCAGCAAGAACACTCGTATTTAAAAACACACGCAAGATTAAATCCAAGAGTACTTCACCATAAAAACCATACTTCAGCTTGGTATCCTCAGATGCTTCTGGGTTATAACGGATACGGCTAAGAATAGCTTTTCACTGTTCACGCTCTAAAGCAGTGTAATCAATTTCATATTCGTTGATTGCAAATTCCACAATACCATTATAGATAATTTTGGAAATTTCTTGGGGATTAGAATTACTGAAACAAATATCATTTTGGGAAGAAAGGCATGATTTATCTATGCCACTTTCTTGATGCGGCAATTTGCATTCAAATAAAATTGCATTATGTATAGCATTCTTTAGTGCATCTCTCATGCCTTATCCCTCCGATGTTAATTTCCAGAGTTGAATTTAACAAGCTTCTCCCAGTCAATACTACCATCCTCAAAGCAAAACTCTTGGGTGAACTCACGAACGAGCCGGTTTGAAGCTTTTTGATAGGAAGCATCGAATTCTTCCACATATTTCTCTGGCAGCCTGTCCATGAAACGGATTAGCTTTATGTAGAATTCTTCATCTCCGGTCAATTCCGTCCAGAAATCCTTGCCTGCCAATTCCATATAGAACTTGGGAAGCCCGCGGTTGGAAGCTTTCTTCTTTCCATAACCGTAACCAACAATCGGGACGAAGCGTTTCTTCGCCTGCTGCGCCAGTTTGCTTGCCGCCATGAAATTCTGTTCCTGTTTCTTGCGGCTGTCCGCATTAAAAACGCTTGTGCCAGATTTTACAGCGATGGCATAAATGGTATTGTCCCGCTCCACCATAATGTCAACGCCTTCTGCCAATGCTTTCTGTCCTTGTGCAGCAGCAGTAGCAATAGGTTCAAAGAAAACATTTCCAAATATTGTTTCCTCCGATGAGGACACAAAGGCAGCAAGGATTGCATCAATGATCTGTGCGGCCCCATTCATGGCTTTTGCCCGGAACAAATACGGGTTTTTGCGTTTCATAACCTTTTTGATGTTAAGCTTGTCAATGTTGCTGATTAAATTAGTGTAGAAATTATCTAATGCAGTTGCAATCGCTTCTACAATAGCCTCTTCATTGTAATTACTGTTTATTGGCATAACAGCTTCCTCCTATTTCGATAGCTTGTTTCAGTTTTTGATGGATGTCTGTTCCCCTAAACCGTTTTGTGCGGATTTCAGCAGATTGATCCGCAACAGAGAGTACGGCATTTCCCAATGCTAATGCCAACCCAACCGGTACAGCGTTGCCAATCTGCCTATATTTTGCAACACTTGTCCCCATGAACTGCCAATCATCAGGAAACTGCTGAATACGGGCATATTCCCTGATACTCAAAGGTCGATCTTGGGTCGGATGGCACATCATAGTTGCTTTTTGTACCGGGGAGGTCACTAAAGTTGGTGAAGGCTGGCTATAAGATAATCTCCGATAAAATCCAACCTTCCCACCGCCAGAGCCATAGGCACCACCCATAGCTTCTTTCCGAATATCTTCCGGTAGGTCACGCCAATTTCCGCCCTCTGGGACAAGGCGGAGATATGCAAGACGGTCTTTACTAAAAGCTGCACATTCCCCACAATTATTTTCCAAATCCCGGATAGTATCGTTCAAGGTACGCCAGCGGTATTGCGAGCCTTGGTGCATCTGGAAGTGTGTTGGGAATGGTAAGAAAATATTTTCATTGTCCCGGCTTCCAATCAACACAAACCGTTCCCGGAATTGAGGTACGCCATAATTGACGGCATCCAAAATCCCATACACCGTTTTATATCCTAATTTATCAAATTCAGAAAGGATAACATCTAATACAGTTCCTAAATGTTGCTCAGGGTCATTTTTGTCACGCTCCGCAAGGGGCATATGCTTTAAAGGGGCAGATATAATCCCCTTTACATTTTCCATAATAAAAAAACGGGGACGGATATAGTCAATCATACGGATAAAATCCATGAATAAGCTGCCTCGTGGATCGTTAATCCCCAGCCTCTTACCGGCAGTAGAAAACGGCTGACAGGGTGGACCACCGCAAATCAGGAAAGGTTCTCCCTGTGCTAATCCAGTCTGTTCCAACAAAGCTGCTTCATTGATTTCACGGATGTCACCGCCCAGAACCTTATGTCCATTTGCACGCATAGTTGCGACACAAGCAGGGTCAAAGTCTTGTCCAATTACGATGTTGAGACCAGCTTTTGAAAGGCCAATATCCAACCCCATTGCCCCTGAAAACAGGGAAATCACATCCCGATTTGAGGCATTATCTTTAAAGTGTAATAAATTCATGTATATCCTCCCATTAAATCTTTTCTCCATCTGGAAGGACAAAATAGCGTTCAAATGAACACCCCAATGTTTCTGCCAGATATTCTAAATCAGAGATTGTAAAGCTTTCCCGTTTCATTTTTGAATTGAAATTCTGAGGGGTAGTCCCCATACGTCTTGCCAGTTCCGCAACACTGATATTGCAACGTACACAAAGCACCTTAATCTGTTCTGATATTGTCATAAGGGTACTCCTTTTATTTTATCAATATAACAGTTGAAGATATAAAATTATAGTTTTATATCTTCAACATAGTCCCTTGTTCCTTCTATCATAACATCAAATTGGCTTATCTGCAATTCAAAAATCAAATCTTCGACGGCTTGTACACATTCCCCTATGTGTTTTTGTATCTCTTGTCCCCAAAAATGCAGGGGAATCCAATCCATAGCAATTAGCTTGAAATCATTTTCCCGGTCACGGGCCATATTGCGTTCGATTTTTTTGATCCAATATTCCCGGTTATGGCCAAGCTTTTGTTTCTTGACTTCCCAATTATAGCCGTGGAAGAACTCGCTATCGCAAAAGATAGCAATCCTGTATTTGGTTATAGCTATATCGGGCGTCCCTGGCAGCTTTTTATAATTTTTCCGATACCGGATACCTTTGTGCCAGAGTACTTTCCGTAGTATAACCTCAATACTGGTATCTTTTCCCTTAATATGGCTCATAGTTCGGCTCCGCTGCTCCGGGGTCATTACATCACTCATGCTTCTTCCTCACAGTAACCATTACTAAATTATAGGGCAATTAAAGGTTTTTTTGCAACATTTCCTGTAATGCATAAGAAATCGTGCGGAGTTCTTTGCCCTCTGTCGCAACTTTACCATAAGGCATACTTACGCCTGCCTTCAAGTCAATCGTAAATTTATCTGAATATGTCTTTTTAGCCCCAGAATGGTATTCAAGAGTAAATGTTACTGCCCTATCTATTCTCTGATAATCAAGTGTACAAATTCGTGACTGCCCCGGTGCCAAAACAGCATTATTAAGTTGCTGCAAATAATCCCTATCATTTCGTATTTTATAGCATCCATTGAAATTAAAGTCATACTCAAACTTTGTTATATAAGCTGTCGATTTCCCAAAGTTCTTAACAACTAAGTAGAAAAATGGATCGCCTGCGTTAATTTCATCAGTATAAACTGAAATAAATGGTCGTGTTGATTCTTCAATCATCCTATTATTCTGGCGTAAAGTGATTATAACTGTAACAACAGAGATAACTGCTAATATGAATGAAAGAATACACAAAATAATATTAACAATAGTTGATATATCCATATTTAATCCCCCAATAGAATCTTTATTTTCCCGACTGTTCCATCATCTTTTTTGCCAGTGCTTGAAACTGCTTGATGGTTTCCTCGTCCATCGGAAGAAGCTGCCCAATCTGTCCGGCAATCATAGCAGTTACATCGTCCATAGACAGCGGCTCCTGTTTTTGTTCTGCCAGTGCGTCTTGCATGGTTTGGAACATGGCGGCAGTCACAGCTTCTCCCGGCTGTTCTCCGCTGTCCATATCTTTCTTAATATCCCGCAGGATAGCAAGAAATACATTCTTGATTTTTTCAATCTCTGCTTCGTATTCGCCCATCTTCTGTGCGCTCAGAAGTTGCAAATCCTGTCTTGCTTCTGCCCGATGTTCCGGGTGTTCTTTCATC
>URJC01000130.1 GCA_900548135.1 uncultured Odoribacter sp.
TATTATGCGGTCGTCTGTCAGAATAAAGCACAGGATGGAATTATCGCCGGGTATATCCGGCTCACTACTTCCCCGCAGCAGGTATATGCTTTTTTCAGGCAACAGTTATCCGGGCTTTTGGTGGTGAATGAGGAGCCGGATAAAGATAGCCGGCATATTACAGAGGAAACTTTACTTTTTGCCCGGGATATTGCGACAGCAAAAGGAAGGATTTATATAGACAATGAATTGAAAAAAAGAAAATGATGATGAAATTAATTAAATATTTCCTGCAAAAAAAAACGGTGACGGTTCTATTGCTATTACTGGTGTTGTCGGGAGGCTGGTTGGCTTATATGAAGATGGGAAAACTTGAAGATGCCCCCTTTACAGTCAAACAAGCTTTGGTACTTACTCCTTATCCGGGGGCTTCGCCTTCGGAAGTACAGGCGCAAGTGACGGATGTATTGGAAGAGTCTATACAGTCGTTGGGGGAACTGTATTATTTGAAAACTGAAAACCGAGCGGGATTATCGAAAATCACAGTTTATGTAAAAAAGGAGATCCGGGCATCGGAAATGCAGCAGCTTTGGGATAAACTCCGGCGGAAAGTCGGGGATGTACAGGGTAAGTTACCTGCCGGAGCGGGACCTTCTGTGGTCAATGATGATTTTGGAGATGTATTGGGAGTATTTTATGGGCTGACAGGCGAAGGACATACTTACCGGGAGTTGGAGGATCAGGCTAAACTGATTAAAAATGAATTGCTGAAAATGAAAGATGTTGCCCGGATAGAACTTTATGGTAATCAGACTCCGACAATTGAAGTTGGCATTAGTCCTTCGGTAATGTCACGTAGCGGAATTACGACAGCTGACATCGCCAGGGCATTTGAAGGACAAAATAAAGTAGTGGATGCCGGAGGCATTGATGCCGGGGTGAACCGGATCCGGATAGAATCAACTGGTAATTTTTATTCTCTGGATGACATTCGTAATCTCACTATCGTGTCATGTAGCGGTGAACATTTTCGGTTGGCTGATATTGCTACAATCAGTGAAGCTTATCAGACACCTGCGACGAATGTAATGCGTATAGACGGACAACCTGCTATCGGAATTGCCATCTCAACTATTCCTACCGGCAATGTGGTGGACATGGCGGAGGCTGTGAAAGAGCAGATTGATCAGTTTGTTACCGATATGCCCGAAGGCTATGCGTTAAACTGTATTTATGATCAGGGATATGAGTCGGCTGTGGCTAACCAGGGGTTTATTGTCAATCTGATCGTTTCGGTGCTGACGGTTGTTGCAATCTTACTTTTTTTTATCGGTTTTAAAAATGGGATATTGATAGGAAGTGGTTTGGTGTTTTCCATTTTTGCTACGCTTATTGTGATGTATGCCAATGGAATAGCCTTGCAACGGATGTCTCTGGCTGCCATTATTATTGCAATGGGAATGCTCGTGGATAATGCAATTGTGGTTTCTGATTCAGCTTTAGTGAATATGCAAAAAGGGATGCGTAAACGGGTTGCTTTGATGAGGGCCTGTTCTACTACAGCTTTGCCTTTGCTGGCTGCTACTGTGATTGCTATTCTCACTTTTATGCCAATTTATTATTCGCCACATATTACAGGTGAATTGTTGTCTTCATTGGTTGTTGTGATAGGAGTATCATTACTATTTAGTTGGGTATTTGCCTTGACTCAAACTCCGTTTTTTATTCAGGAATTTGTCCGCCGGCCGCGGCCGGAGGAATTGAAAACAGAATTGTTTTCCGGGAAATTATACAATAATTTCCGCTATTCCTTACAGTTTGTTATCCGGTATAAATTAATCGTTATCAGTTGTCTGATAGTATTGCTGTTTTTGTCAGCCTGGAGTTTCCGCTTTATACCAAAGGTATTTGTTCCTTCCTTGGACAAGCAGTATTTTACTATTGATATGTGGTTACCAGAAGGAACCCGGATTGAAGAAACGGATCGGATTGCCGGAGAAATATCCGATTATATCCGTTCTTATCGGCAGACTGAAATGGTGTCTGCTTTTGTGGGACATACTCCTCCACGTTATTATTTATCAAATGTTTCTTTCGGACCTCAGTCCAATTATGCACAATTGCTGATCAAATGTAAGACTTCTGCAGAATCCCGTCAGTTACATGCTTTGTTACAGGATTCTATTCCTTTGAAATATCCGGAACCTTTTATCAAAGTCAATAAATTTGAGTTAAGTCCACTTACAGAAGCTGTGATAGAGGCCCGTTTTCTGGGACCTGATCCCGCTGTATTGGATTCTTTGGCTGGTGTGGCTATTGAGATTATGCGGAAAAATCCTAAGGTTGCTGACGCCCGCAATGAATGGGGAAATATGTCCATGATGATCCGGCCTGTGTACGATCCGGTGAAAGCTGGGGTACTGGGGATAACAAAGGCGGATATGATGCAGTCAGTGAAATCTATAGGAGATGGCCTCACCGTAGGCGTTTACCGGGATAATGAAAAGAAAGTGCCTGTACAATTGAAATCTGAGGCTGTCAATATCGAAGATGCTGAGGCATTGGGGAATTTCTCTGTCTGGAACGGACGACACTCGGCTCCTTTGTCACAAGTGACCGGGCGGATAGAAACGACCTGGGAATTTCCACAGATCCGGACATATAACCGTCAGTTGTCGATGGCTGCAATGTGTGGGGTGAAACCAGGAGCTACTATGGCAGAAGTGCATGGAGAAATCCGCGAAGAAATTGAAAATATGGATCTCCCCGAAGGTTATTCCTTTTTCTGGGATTCGCAGTACAAGGACCAGGGAGAAGCATTGCAAGCCATTGTTAAATTTTTTCCTCTGGCATTTTTGTTATTAGTGGTGATATTGGTAGCTCTTTTTGGAAATTTCAGGGAACCGGTTATCATACTCTGTGTACTTCCTTTGTCAATCATTGGAGTTGCCATTGGAATGTTACTGACGGGTTTTGATTTCGGATTCTTCCCCATTGCCGGATGGTTGGGTTTATTGGGAATGATTATTAAAAATGTGATTGTATTGATTGATGAAATCAATGTACAACACCGTAGTGGAATAGACCTCTATACATCTATTGTCGAAGCGACAGTGGTCCGTACCCGTCCGGTATTGATGGCTGCAACTACAACTGTTTTCGGTATGGTACCCTTATTGTTTGACATTGCTTTTGGAGGAATGGCGGCAACGATTATTTTCGGATTGACTTTTGCCACTTTGTTGACTTTATTTGTCACTCCGGCTCTCTATGCTCTGTTTTATAAAGTTAAAGAAAATCAGTGATGAAAAAGATGACCTTATTGTTACTGGCTTTGTTGGAGATTTCGTTCGTATCAGCACAGCACAACTCCTTGCTGGATAAGTACCGTTCTATGGCTTTGCAATATAACCATGACTTGAAGTCTGCCGAGAGGAATATTACTGCCAGTCTGGAAGTAGAAAGATCGGCCCGGGCAGATTTGAAGCCTAAATTGACCGTTGAAGCTAATTTTCAGTATACCGGCAATCCTGCTGAATTGGCTGTAAATATTCCGGCGGCTGGGCGGAGCCTGAGTTTTGAAGGACAACATATGCAGTATGGGGCATCCGTTTCATTGATGCAGCCCTTATATACGGGTGGCCGTGTACTTGAAATAATTCGTTTGGCACAACATCAACAGGAAATTGCAGGCTTTCAATCGGACTTAGTGCGTTCAGCCGTATGCTATCAGACTGACATTCAATATTGGAATACCGTGGCCAGGCAGGAAATGGTTGGGGTTGCTACCGATTTTTATCGGTCAGTTGCTGAGTTAACCAAAACAATCCGGGAAAGGGTTGAGGCCGGATTGACTGACCCGCAGGATTTGTTGATGGCGGAAGTGAAACTGAATGAAGCGGAATATCGTTTGTTGCAGGCAAAGAATGATTTTGAGACCGGACGAATGGCGTTGAATTCTATTATTGGAACAGAATTACAGAAACTCACGGAGGTAGAAACAGTTGTACCGGTGCTTGTCTCTGCGGATACCCTGTTGTCGCAAACGGGTATAGATCGTCCTGAAGTACGGATTGCCGAACAACAGGTGTTGGTTGCTGAGAGCACTTTAAAATTGAATGATGCGCAATATAAACCTCAGTTTTATGTCGGAGTGGACGGTAGTTATTCTTCGCCCGGATATAATTTTCACCGGGACATGGATTTCAATTATGCAGCCTATGCCAAAATCGCTGTTCCTGTCTTTGAATGGGGAAAACGACGCAGTGATAAACGTGTATCCGCTGAGCAAATCGGAATGGCTACCGATCGGTTAAATCAGATAAATGATGAGGTCAGAATCGAAGTGGAAACAGCTAAATTGAATTTGATACAAGCTCAGGAACGGGTGGTATTGAGTGAAAATTCACTCGAAAAGGCACGTGAGAATGAAGTGAAAGCATTGGAAAGGTATGGCGAAGGAAAAACGTCTGTCGTAGAAGTCATCGATGCCCAAACTTACCGGCAGACTTCGCAACTCAATTATGTACAGGCAAAAGTAGCCGCACACTGTTATTATTCGGCATTGTTGAAGGCACTGCATGCATATTAAGTAGAAACTTGTATTATCTTTGTCCATAAACATGGGAACAGGATGAATAATAAACAGAACGCATTATTATCTATTGGATTATTTTCCGGGCTGGGGATATTTTCTTTTCTCTTGCTGATTAATTATTCCGATTTACCGCCTAAAGTTGCGGATGCGCTTGATTCTGTCTGGGCATGTCTGTTTTTTATTGCAGCTTTTAATTTGTTGGGATATTTTACCATCCGTATCAGTTCGTGGTTGAATGACTGTTATGCTTTGAATCTTCGGAAACGCTGGAAGATTGTTATGATTTATGTGCTGGTGATGCTGATGTTCCTGATGTTGAATTATGGGTTGTTGGTGGTTGCTAAATTACTGGTAGGCGCAGCCCATCCCTTTACTTTTCCTAATGGAGGGGTACGTCTTTTGATTTTAGTCTGGTTGGTGGAGTTGGTGGTACTTGGATTATTGCTGGCCTTTCGTGCGACACAGAATATGTTGCGTTTGCAACAGCAGGCTGCTGAATTACAGAAAGAAAACAATACAGCCCGTTACACTGCATTACAGAATCAGTTGAATCCGCATTTTTTGTTTAACAGTCTGAACACTTTGATTGCTGAGATTGAGTATAATCCCCGGAATGCAGTTATTTTTACGAGGAAGCTTTCGGATGTTTACCGGTATGTATTGCAGTGCCAGGATAAGCCGTTGGTTACTTTAGAAGAAGAGTTGGAATTTCTGGATGCTTACTTGTTTTTACATGAAGTCAGATTGGGAAATTGTATTACTTGTGATAAGAATATTGCTGTTCCCGTTGCAGACCGGATGTTGCCTCCTTTAACTCTCCAATTGCTGGTCGAAAATGTGATTAAGCACAATTCTATTTCTACAACCCATCCGATGAAAATTCATATTGGAGTGGAAGGAGAACGGTTGGTGGTAAGTAATTTGCTGCAACCCAGAAAAAGTGTGCCGGCGACTGGTATTGGTTTGAAAAACCTTTCCAGGCGTTGTTTGTTGATTACCGGAAAGGAGTTGGAAGTCGATGAACAATTCGGAATGTTTACCGTGAAAATACCTTTTGCAGATGAATAAACGCAGGGTTGCAATTATTGAAGATGAAGTGCCGGCAGCACGTTTATTGCATGCGATGGTTTGCCGGTTGCGTCCTGAATGGGAAGTGATAGTCTTGCCGGGAAATGTGGAGGAGGCTGGTCAATGGTTTGCTATGAATGCTCATCCTGATCTTTTGTTTCTGGATATCCAATTGTCTGATGGTAATTCTTTTGATTTCCTGTCGGTGGCACGTCCTGTCTCGATGGTTATTTTTACAACGGCTTATGATCAATATGCTATTCGTGCTTTTACAGTCAATAGCATTGGCTATATCCTAAAACCGGTAGATGAAAAACGATTGTTGGAAGCTATTGTGAAGTATGAAACTTTACTTGATACCAAAAATGTTTTTCCTGACGGTTGTCTAGATATCATCCTGAATAGTCTGCAACATCGGGAAAAACCTTACCGTACGCGTTTCCTGATTTCCGGTGGAGATCGGTTTCATCCGCTTGAAGTGGCTGATATTGCCTATTTTTATACTGAGAATAAAGTGACTTTTGCAGTGACTAGTACCGGACAGGAGCACATAGTAGACCTTTCATTGAATAAGTTGGCTGAACAGCTTGACCCAGACCAGTTTTTCAGGGCTAATCGTCAGATATTGCTTTGTATCAGGGCAATTGTACGTATTGAACCTTATTTTAATGGTAAGATAGTTGTATTTGTCAAACCTCCCTTTAAGTCTCAAATTACCATTAGTGAGGAAAAAATTACAGCTTTCAAATTGTGGCTTAATTTCTAAATACCCGAAGTTGAAATGTAATTGTATAAAGGAGGTATGTTTTGTTTTCCATAGATTGATAAATGAAAAAAGTAAGTATCTTTCCTGTAGGGTAAAACAAGGTGTATTTTCTTGTATTGTAAAGTTTTAAAAAACTTCAGAGGCAGAAATGAAGGTTGGTTTTACTTTCCGGAAAAACGAAAACTATTATCTTTGCACAGTGAGCGGTGTTTATTTTTTGTTTTTATGGAAGGACTGAATTTGGACAATATTCTGCAATATTGGGGTGTACATTCTGCAGGATTACTGGCTTTTATAGAGGTTGCAGTGAGAATAGGTATAGTTGCTGTAATTGCGTGGGCAACATATTTGATAGCCCGGAAATGGTTAGCCCGGGTGGTAACGAAGCTTGCCGATAAAACGTCAACCCGTTGGGATGACCTGATGTTCGACCAGCATTTTTTTAATTATTTTGCTCTTTTTATTACTCCGGTTGTCATCCGGTTAGTCTCTGATTACATTGGTT
>URJC01000131.1 GCA_900548135.1 uncultured Odoribacter sp.
CCTATCTCATCTTTTATATCGATTTTATAGACAATAGTCTGGCCACTTTCTGCCGCCCATACACTCCCCCCGATTTCCAGCAAAAAAATAAATAAAATGATCTGTTTTAACATAACTACCCGAATTTTAGGTTTAACCTTTTAACCATTCTGGTTTCTGAACATCCTGTTTTTCCAGTCTGTCCAATGCTACTGTAGCAGCAATGACTGATAAGAGAGATACAAAACAACAAACAATAATGCTTAACCAAGGTATCATCAAAGTGATCGCAAAAACTGTCCCAATACCTGTCACCAACCCCATATTTTTATTTACATAATGCACACTTTGTCTGACATTATACCGTTTTCTTTCCATAACATAATCCACAAATGAAAAACCATAAAAATAAGCCGAAGTAAAAAAGAGTGCCAGGGGAGAAAGGAAACCCACCAGAGGGATAAAAGAAAAAAGAAAAAAGAAAATGGAAAGGAGTATCTGTAAAAACATATTCCTCAAAGCAATCCCTATACCTCTGAAAATTTCCCAAAACAACTGTTTCCAGCTAAAAGGATATTCTTTCCCGCTTACATATGCTTCCGTCCGCTCCGATAACCAGGAATAGACAGGTGACATAGCTACTAAAACAATATATCCTCCAAAAGAGACAAACAAGAAAAAATAAATGATTTTCAAAACTACTTTTATAAAAATACCGGTAGCACGATTCACCCATTGTAACCAGGATATACCCTCAATCCAGCTTCGAACCTGATTCTCTATCCATGCATACAAACCATCCCCTGCATACGAAACTAAAAAATTTCCCCCTACAAAAAATAAAACCAGAATCAGGACAGGAAAAAATAGAAACCACCAAAATCTGGGGCTAAAAAGAATTCCGACAGCTTTCCCGTAAGCTCCGATACCTGCAAAAAATCCATCCATAAGCAGACAATTAAACATTCATGATAGCAAGGATAAAAATACAACAATTTTTCTAAATTTATCAGCATATTAGCATATTACCACATTTCATATTCCCATGATTTTTTATACTTTTGTGAGCGCTTCCGCAAAACGTCTGTTGACTCCGAAAGATTAAACAAAATAAAATATTGATATTATGCAACCATTGACAGCCATTTCGCCTATTGACGGCAGATACCGGGACAAAGTTGAAAACCTGGCCAATTATTTTTCAGAAAGTGCACTGATCCGTTACCGGGTAACTGTTGAAGTCGAATATTTTATATCTCTGTGTGAAATCCCGTTACCTCAATTATCCCGCTTCAATCACGATCTTTTCGAACAACTTCGTGAAATCTACCGGAATTTTACTACCGAAGATGCACAAAAAATCAAAGATATTGAAAAAGTGACAAACCACGATGTAAAGGCTGTGGAATACTTTATCAAAGAAAAATTCGATGCATTAAATCTTCACGATTATAAAGAATTCATCCATTTCGGATTAACCTCACAAGACATTAATAACACAGCTGTTCCTTGTTCTTTCAGGGATGCCGTTCACGATGTATATTATCCGGTTATAGATGAGTTGATTGCTAAACTGGAAGAACTGGCAGAAGAATGGAAAGACGTTCCCATGTTAGCCAAAACCCATGGACAACCAGCTTCTCCGACACGTTTAGGAAAAGAAATCAAAGTGTTTACCTACCGCTTAACCCGTCAATTTGAATTACTTAAAAAAGTAGCAATCTCGGGTAAATTCGGAGGTGCTACCGGTAACTTCAACGCGCACAATATTGCTTTCCCCGAAATTAACTGGGCTGAATTTGGTAATAAATTCCTCAGTGAAAAACTGAAACTGGAACGGGAAACTTATACTACACAGATTTCAAATTACGACAACTTTGCAGCCTTGTTCGACAATCTAAGGCGTATCAACAATATTCTTATTGACTTGGATCGGGATTTTTGGACATATATATCAATGGCCTACTTCAAGCAAAAAATAAAAGCAGGCGAAGTCGGATCATCTGCAATGCCTCACAAAGTGAATCCGATTGATTTTGAAAATTCGGAAGGTAACCTGGGTATTGCCAATGCAGTTTTTGACCATCTGAGCAATAAATTACCGATTTCACGCTTACAAAGAGATCTAACTGACTCCACAGTGTTAAGAAATATAGGCGTACCTTTAGCACATACAGTCATTGCCATGAAATCAACCTTAAAAGGATTGAATAAACTCATCATCAACCAGGATGCCATAGAAAAAGATTTGGAAAAAAACTGGGCAGTTGTTGCAGAAGCAATCCAGACTGTATTGCGTCGTGAAGGTTATCCTAATCCTTACGAAGCCCTGAAAGCGCTAACCCGTACGAACAACAAAATTACCCGGGAATCCATTGCTGAATTTATCGATACGCTGGAAATTTCAGACCAACTCAAAAAGCAATTAAAGCAAATTACACCGTCCAACTATACCGGAATTTAATTAGAGCTAAAAAGTTGCAGAGTTTACACAGTTCTCACGAGCTTAACTCTGTAACTCTGTAACTCTGTAACTCTATAACTTTATTCTATGCACGATCTTATTCTCATCCTCAAAAGATTTATTCCTCCTTATAAGTCCCGGGTTACTAAAAGTATCATTTACAATTTACTGCATGCAGTGTTCGGAGGTATTTCTGTTGCCATGTTAATTCCGATCCTGAAAGTAATATTCAATAGTCAGGAAGAAGTAACCGAATCGGTCCCTTTCCATTTGGATATAGCAACTTTGACTCACATTTTCAATTACTATATAACACTCATTAAAACAACCTACGGTCCTTCCAGTACGTTAATTATGATCGGTTGTTTAGCTATCATTACAACCGGTTTAAAGACAGGATTTGCCTATCTCGGGGCCTATGAGTTAATCTTTATCCGTAACGGTGTTGTCAGGGACATCCGGCGTAAAATATATGCAAAGATATTATCCCTCCCTTTACCTTTCTTCTCCGAAGAACGTAAAGGAGATATCATTTCCCGCATGACGGGAGATGTTCAGGAAGTCGAAGGATCAGTAATGAGTTCGTTGGATATGCTGTTCCAGAGCCCTATCATCATTATTGTATACCTGAGCATCATGCTATACATGAGCTGGCAACTTACTTTGTTTGTATTCCTGCTCTTGCCTCTTATGGGGTTTCTGATCGGAAAAGTAGGAAAAAATTTAAAACGCCACTCTTGGGAAGGACAGACAAAGATGGGAGAAATTCTGGCTTTGATGGAAGAAACTTTATCCGGATTAAGGATTATAAAAGCTTTCAATGCAGAAGATAAGATGAAGCAAAAGTTTTCAAATGAAAACGAAGACTACCGTCGGATTCAAAATCGTTTGATGCGACGTCGTTCATTGGCACATCCCATGAGTGAATTTTTAGGAACTATTGTCATTGTTATTATCCTCTGGTTTGGTGGAACACTGGTACTGAATCATACAAGTACTTTATCAGCAGCAGCATTCATTTCCTACATCGGTATGTTTTATTCCATTATCAATCCTGCCAAGAACCTGACCAACGCTTACTACAGTGTACAAAAAGGTCTGGCAGCAATGGAGCGTATCGATGTCATTCTTGCTGCAGAATCTTCTATAAAAGAACCCGAAAATCCGCAAAAAATAGATCAGTTCCAGCAAGAAATCGTATATAAACAAGTTCATTTCTCTTATAACGACAGTAAGCAAGTATTGAAAGATATTAATTTGGTCATTCCGAAAGGAAAGACAGTTGCTTTAGTTGGCCAATCCGGTTCCGGAAAAAGTACCTTTGTTGATTTATTACCCCGATTTTATGATGTAAATCAGGGAGAAATCACTATTGACGGAATCAATATACAGGAACTCTCATTTTATAATCTTCGTGAATTAATGGGAAATGTCAATCAGGATCCGATCCTGTTCAATGACACCATATATAACAACATTGCCTTCGGAGTAGAAAATGTTACTCCGGAACAGGTTGAAAATGCCGCACGTATTGCAAATGCCCATGAATTTATCATCCAAACAGAACATGGTTATGATACTATTATTGGAGACCGGGGAGGAAAACTGAGTGGTGGTCAACGGCAACGCTTAAGTATCGCCCGGGCTGTTTTGAAAAATCCTCCTATCATGATTCTGGATGAAGCGACTGGGGCTCTGGATACAGAATCCGAAAAACTCGTTCAGGAAGCTTTGGACAATTTAATGAAAAACCGGACTTCTATAGTGATTGCACACCGTCTGTCTACCATCAAAAATGCAGATATCATCTGTGTTTTCCATGAAGGGGAAATAGTCGAAAGGGGTACACATGAGGAATTACTGAGCCTAAATGGCATTTATTCCAAACTATATAATATGCAGAATTTCTAAGCTTGAAAAATAAGTCACAGAATTACAAAAATGTCTGAAGAATCTACACTTCTTGGAAAACCGGTTGCTTATCCTCAGGTTTACAGCCCGGAAATTTTAGTGGCAGTCCCCCGTTCATTAAATCGGGAAATATATGATATCCGGGAAGCAAACAAATTATTTTACGGATTTGACAGTTGGCATGCTTATGAAGTTAGTTTTTTATTGAATAACGGAATGCCGGTTAGCGGGCTTTTAAAAATAGTTTACCCTTCCACCAATGAGTACCTTGTGGAAAGTAAATCTTTAAAACTATACCTGGGTTCCTATAATATGACCCATTTAGGAATTACCCTTTCTGAAGGGATTCAGAATTTCACCCGACAAGTTGCCTTCGATTTAAGCCAGTTGCTAAATACAGAAGTACAAGTTTCTTTCTTTCAAAATCCATCCAATCAGTTGCCGTTTGATTTTGAAGATTATAAAATATTGGAATATAATATTCAACCGGAAAACATTCAATTCTCAGTTTACAAAGAACATCCGGCCTATTTGAATGAAAATATCCGGAAGACTCCAGGAGAAATCAAGGTGGGTAGCCACTTGTTGAAAAGTAATTGCAAAATCACACATCAACCGGATTGGGGATCAATTTATATCCACCTGAAAGCTTCTAATCTCCCAGCTGAAAACTCCTTACTGAAATATATTGTTTCTCTAAGAAATGAAAATCATTTTCATGAGGAAATCTGTGAAATGACCTATAAACGTCTTTCTGATCTCTTTCAACCGGAGATTTTGATGGTCAGTTGCCTCTATACCCGCCGGGGAGGTATTGATATTTGCCCTCAACGAGCCAATGCACCTGAACATCTGCCCCTTTATCTCCCACAAGCTAATCGCTTGACACAACGTAGTTTCAGACAGTAAAAATCCGGATACACCAAAAAAGCCAACTACTGCAATGCATAAGTTGGCTTTTATACTACATTTATGTGCAAAGCTACTTCACATTCAATTTTTTATCGTAAGTACCGTCTTTCAATACTTCCAAGCTTTTTTTCAAGATATCATTTTCCTCATTCAGGATCTGAAACATTTCGTTCATCCCCCAAAGATCCCGGGCAATATAGGCTTTCAATTGAATCTTCATAGTCGGGATAAGAGGAGTAATGGCTTTATCATCCCTCTTAATTCCAGCTTTTTCACCAGCCTTTATGATTTCCTCTATCATGACAGGGGAAACCACAAATTCCTGATTGAATTTTTTAAAATCCGGATATTTCTTTTTTAACTGCCCGCGATTTTTATCCACATAATTACTAATGTATTCCCCTATTACATTTTTAGCAAACAACCGATTCAGATATAAATATTTAACAGTTGTATCAAGCGGTACGAACACATCCGGAATAATACCTCCTCCTCCATAAACGGGCCTGTGTTTTATTTTGGTATAATATTTAAGGCTATCATTCACAGCAATACTATCTGCATTCAATAACTCCCCGTTAAAGTACCGATTATACAACTCAGCCCGATAATCATCTTCGCCCTTAGTATATGGTTTTTGTATACAACGCCCGGAAGGAGTATAATAATGAGCTGTGGTCAAACGGATCATGGAACCGTCTGTCAATGGGAAAGGACGTTGTACCAATCCTTTTCCAAAAGACCTTTGTCCTACAATAAGTCCTCTGTCCCAATCTTGTATTGCTCCAGAAACAATTTCACTCGCTGAAGCCGAATTCCCGTCAATTAAGATGACAACACGGCCATCCTGAAATAAACCAGCCGAAGTTGAATATTCCTCCCGCCGTCCTGATGACCTACCTTCTGTATAGACAATCATTTTACCAGCATTCAGTAAATGGTCACTAATACCGATGGCAGCTCCCATATATCCACCGCCATTACCTTGTAAATCCAGTATCAGGTCCTTCATCCCCATTGCCAGCAGTTTCTTTAAAGCCACTTCAAATTCTTCGATTGTTGTTGCAGCAAACCGGGAAATCTTAATATACCCGGTAGTCGGATTCAACATATAAGAAGCATCAATACTATAAATAGGAACCTTATCCCGGATAATATGAAAATCAATCAATTCGTCATTCCGCTGCACTTTCACATTTACCTGTGTACCCTGTTCTCCTTTCAAACGCTTACGAACATCTGTAGTTGACAACTTCTTCCCTGCAATATTTTCCCCGTCAACAGCAACAATACGGTCGCCGGCATGCAATCCAACCTTTTCAGAAGGTCCTCCAGGAACAACAGAAACGACCACCAAAGTGTCACGCAAAATCGTAAACTGAATACCGATTCCAAAAAATCCGCCTTCCAACGGCTCATTCATTTCATCTATTTCCTCTTTGGAAATATAAACCGAATGAGGATCCAAATCCGAAAGCACTTTTACAATGGCATCTTCGGTTAGTTTCTGCATATTGACTGTATCCACATAAAAAGCATCTATCAAAGCCATCAGACGTTGATATTTTATACTTTGATCCCTGACCTGATTTATCCGGTTCTGCGCAGTCACCTCTCCCCAATAGCAAACG
>URJC01000132.1 GCA_900548135.1 uncultured Odoribacter sp.
CAGTTCTGGGCAGCCATATTTACGGGCACTGCGAAAAGACAGACAGCAGTTACGGCAATGGCAGATACGGAGGGATTCAACTTCTTCAAGTTTTTATTCAGGAAATTCCATATGGCCAGTACCCCTAGACCGATCCAGATTGCGTAAGCATAAAATGAACCTGCATAGGCATAATCCCGTTCACGTGGCTCCATCGGTGGCTGATTCAGGAAAACGATGATGGCAATACCAGTCATGATAAATAGTAACATCACAGCCCAGAAATCCTGTTTTCCCTGACGTCCGCGGCGGTATTGGTAGAACATTCCCAGGATACCTAATAAGAAAGGCAGCATGTAATATTTATTGTATGCTTTTTCTTGTTTCAGGGTATCCGGAAGTTCAGATTGATTTCCTAAGCGCATTTCATCGAGGAACTGAATGCCTGTGATCCAGTTGCCGTGTAAAATATCTCCATCTCCCTGAATGTCATTTTGGCGGCCGGAAAAGTTCCACATAAAATATCGCCAGTACATGTGGCCTAGCTGGTAGTTGAAGAAGTACCGCATATTATTGCCAAAACTGGGACGTGTGCGGGATTCCCCGTTGACAACATAAGTAGGACCGTTGTTTTTTCCTCCCCATGCCTGATAAGCAGATGCATAGGAAGGGCGTCCATTGTTGTACATACGCGGAAAGATGCCACAAAAGCGTTTGTCATATTCTGCGCTGATTTTGTGGCCGACAACATCATATACGCCTGTCTCTTTGTTCTGATAATAAATCGGATCCCCATTCTTGTAGCCGGTTAACGGAGCATTATAATATTGCCCATAGATTAATGGAGAATCTCCATATTGGTCACGATTGATATAGGAAAGCAAAGAAAAAACATTATCCGGACTATTTTCATCAATAGGAGGATCACTCAGTGAACGAATCACCACCATAGAATAAGAGGAATATCCGATCAGGATCACCATGAAACAGGTTAGGATTGTATTCCAGATTGGCATGTTTTTTTTCAAGGTGTAACGGATGCCCAAAACCAAAGCGCTGATAATTAATAAAACATATATGATTACGCCGGTATTGAAAGGGAGTCCCATGCCATTGGTGAATATCAACTCAAACCAACCTGCAATTTTAATCACTCCGGGAATTACTCCGAAATTAACTACTCCCAGGATAACCAATGAGAGAAGTCCGGTTTTAATTACTCCGGCTGTTGTCGGTTTAAATTTCTTAAAATAATATACGAATACAATGGCTGGAATTGCCAGCAAGTTCAGTAAGTGCACGCCTATAGATAAACCAATCAGATAAGCAATTAATACCAACCAACGGTTTGCATATGATTCAAAGGCAACATTTTCCCATTTCAAAATGGCCCAGAATACGACCGCTGTGAAAAGGGAAGACATAGCATATACTTCACCTTCAACGGCTGAGAACCAAAACGTATCTGTAAAGGTGTAGGTTAGCGAACCAATTAGAGAAGCACCCAGGATAGCAAACATCTGGGATATTGTCATTTCCTCCCCTTCTTTTACCACCAATTTACGGGCCAGATGAGTAATCGACCAGAATAGGAAAAGGATAGTAAAGCCTGAACAAAGAGCTGACATGTAATTGATCATCAAGGCCTGGGTTTCCACTGATGGGGCGAAAATTGCAAACAGGCGGGAAATAATCATAAACAACGGTGCTCCGGGGGGGTGTCCGACCTGCAGACCCACAGAGGTGGTGATAAATTCGCCGCAATCCCACAAACTTGCCGTTGGCTCCGCTGTGAGTATGTACGTGAGGCTGGCAATAACAAAAGTGACCCAACCGGTAACTCTGTTAATAAGCCGGAAGCTTAGATTAGGGTGATCTTTAATCGTATACATATTCATTTCTTAGTATAAATTTGCAATAATAATAGTATAAAAAATTCGTTTTTAAGCTTTTATCAGGATGAAATTTCAAGTTTTGATAAATAAATGAAATGATAAGAATCATTAAGTGTCTTATAATCAAAAGATACTGAAAATTCTTCCAGATAACGAAGCACGAAAATAATTATTTTACCTGAATTTTCCTCATTTTTTTTGTTAGAAAAAAAAAACGTTCTATATTTGCACCGTCAAAAATGACACATCAATGATTGTCCCATTGTGTAATGGCAGCACAGCAGGTTTTGGTTCTGTCAGTCCAGGTTCGAATCCTGGTGGGACAACACTTGATTGCCCAAGTGGTGAAATTGGTATACACGCTAGTTTCAGGTACTAGTGGCTTTACGGCCGTGTAGGTTCGAGTCCTATTTCGGGCACCAGTTTTGAATTGTAAATTTCAGCCCAGGTGGTGAAATTGGTATACACGCTACTTTGAGGTGGTAGTGGTCGAAAGGCTGTGCAAGTTCGAGTCTTGTCCTGGGCACTGATTTGAAATTTTAAACATTGAAAACCGCTGTATTTACAGCGGTTTTTTTGCTTTTTGATATTTCAAAAGAATGAATGTGTTTGTTCTGGATCGTATAGAGCTTGGATAATCCTACGGAGTTCCGGGTAGGTGGATTTTAGTTTACCGCTTTCGAAAAGAGAGATGAGCGTTTGCAAACCGGGACGGATGGAATCAATGAAATGCTGTTTCCTTTCGTAAAGTCCGCGTAGTCCGAAAGCCCCCATTGCCTGTAACAGGCGTACTAGTACAAAACGATAGTAATCCTGCCTGAAAGTCCTTGCTGATACTGGGCGGTAATGTTGTAGTTCATTAATATAGTAATCCAATAATTGTTCACGTTGATCGTCTGGAATGGCGATGATGGCATCGTATAACAGGGAGGCAACATCGTAATGTAAAGCTCCTTGTCGTCCCCCCTGATAATCAATGAACCACACTTCTTCCTTACGGATCATGATGTTTCTGGACTGAAAATCCCGGAACATAAATGCATCCGCCGGAACTTGGCATAATTGGGATGTAAGAAGGGTAAAGTCGTTTTCCAGGGCTTCTTCGGAAAAAATAATTCCCGTTAAACGCAAAAAGCAATATTTGAAATAATTCAGATCCCAGCTAATGCATCGTTGGTCGAAAACAGGACGCGGTATGCAAGACGAATAATCCAGTCCCTGATGCCCTGAAATTTGAAAGCGTAATAATTCTTTCAGTGATTTCCGGTATAAATCCATGAGGTGTTCATTCAGTGCTGTTTCCCTCCGTTCCTGTTTCACTATGTCCAGCAACATGTGATTACCCAGGTCTTCCTGAATATAGGCTAAACCGTCCTCCGATATACAATAGATGCGGGGAGCATGTAGTTTTTTTTGCCGGAAATGTTTGGAAAAAGTAATAAATAATTGATTTTCATAAAAATCCCGATGGTAAGTACCAATATAGGATTGGCCATTCGATTCTATACGGTAATACTGACGTGCAGAACCTGAGGAAGGTAATAGGGTTATGTAATCCGGGAAAACACCCCAATGTTGTTTGAATAAAGTAAGGAAAATATCTTCCATACAACTTTTTATTTGGATTTTTGAAAAACAGGGAGAAGCGAAGGATAAGTCTGGGTAGTGATTTTGTCCAGTTCACTGACTGGAAACCAGAATACTTCTTCAATATGGGGACACAGCGTGCAATTGGATGGACAGCTCATCTGGTACCAATGGGTTTTTTTCAGAAACCAGGTCTCATTTCGGTAATAAATGTGTAGGGTATTCATGAATGGAGTTGTAATTTTTACATCTTCTAGTCCGCATTCTTCTTTCACTTCCCGTATTGCACATTCTTCAAGGGTTTCTCCGGCTTCCAGATGACCTTTTGGCAGGTCGTACATGCCTTGGCGTTTGATTAGTAATATTTTGTCTTGTTCATGTACAATACCTCCAGCGGCTTTGACATATACAAAACAGGATTTAAACAGAGAGAATAATTCTTCCAGATCTTCGTCGTAGAGGATTACTGTAAATTTATCCGTCCGTTGTAATTGTTCGTGAATGAAATCTTTGGTTATATTAAAATCCTGATGTTTCCAGATTTGTTTTTTTTCTTTCAGTAAATTCTGATCATCTGTAAGTAAAAAGCAGCTGTCTTTAAAAAATACTTTATACATTTGCAAAAATTTATAATTACCTTTACAAAAATAGATAAAAATGAATACAATTGCAGAAAAAGTGGCATCCTATTTGTTAGATATAAAAGCAATCAAGTTGGAGCCCAATAATCCGTTTACCTGGGCTTCCGGATGGAAATCACCGATTTATTGTGATAACCGGAAGACCTTGTCCTATCCGGAGGTCCGTTCTTATATCAAAGAACAATTTGCAACTTTGATCCGGGAGAAATACCCAGAGGTGGAAGTGATTGCTGGTGTAGCTACGGGGGCAATTGCACAGGGAGTTTTAGTGGCACAGGAATTGAATCTGCCATTTATCTATGTGCGTTCATCAGCAAAAAGTCACGGATTGGAAAACCTGATCGAGGGGGAATATAAGGCTGGACAAAAAGTGGTGTCAACTGGCGGTTCTAGCTTGCAGGCCGTTGAAGCTTTGCGGAATGCTGGTTGCGAAGTATTGGGAATGACGGCTATTTTTACATACGGATTTCAGAAAGCAGAAGATAACTTTAAGGCTGCCAGATGTGAACTGACAACTTTGAGTAATTACAATGCAATGATTGATTTGGCTGTGAAAGTCGGTTATGTGAAAGCTGAACAAGTGGAAAAATTGAAAGAATGGCGTTTAAGCCCTGAAACTTATAAATAATTATGTAATAAAAATATTGAAATGTCAGGAATGCCGGGGGGAAACATGCTAATTTCTTTGGCATTTCTGACATTTTTAGTTTTTCGTAATTTATAAGCACATTATATTATGTCAACAACAAAGATTGCAAGTGAGATTTTTAAAATCGATAGTCCTATCAGAGAAGTATATGCCTTTCTTTCTGATTTCCAGAAAATTGGTAAATTATTTGAAATGGCTAAACAAATGGGGATGGCAAATAATATGCAGATGGAAAAAATTTCTGATAAAATTGAAGATACCCGTTTCTGTGAGAATGCTTGCTATGTAACTTTGAAGGGGATGGGTGAATTAGCTGTAAGAATTGTGGAGAAGGAAGAGCCGAAAATGATTAAGTTAGGCGGGGATGGAAGCATGCCTTTCGAATTTAACCTTTGGATACAATTATTGGAAAATGGTCCGTATGATACCCGTATGAAACTTACTTTTCAAGCCGAGTTGAATATGATGATGAAAATGATGCTGAAAGGAAAATTGGAAAAAGCAATCAACCAACTGGGGGAGGGATTAACTAAAATTCCTTATGGACTTTTGAATAATACTAATTTGTAACTGGCTATTGATTTATGACACTGCCCAAGCAGTGTCATAAACCCAAAACATTATGCTCTTAATTTCTGAGCCTGTACTCTACTTAGCTTTTCTTCTGCATAAGCTTTATTAATAGTAATTGCTTTTTTGTTTTGCGAAGGTACTTCAAACATCATATCAGTCATAATTGCTTCGCAAATTGACCGAAGACCTCGTGCTCCCAGACGAAATTCAATGGCTTTGTCAACAATATATTCGTATACTTCTTCATCGAATTTAAGGGTGATACCGTCCAATTCAAAAAGTTTAATGTATTGCCGGATAATGGCATTCTTCGGTTCGGTCAATATATTACGCAGGGCCTGACGATCCAGGGGTTCCAGATAAGTGAGCACTGGAAGGCGGCCGATAATCTCAGGAATAAGCCCGAAAGATTTCAGGTCTTGAGGAGCAATATATTGCAGGAAATTTTCCCGGTCGATTTTTTCTGTTGCCTGACTGGCATTGAAACCGACAACCATTGAATTCATCCGGGCAGCAATCTTTTTCTCAATACCGTCAAAAGCACCTCCGCAAATGAAAAGAATATTTTTGGTGTTTACTGGTATCATTTTTTGGTCGGGATGTTTACGTCCCCCTTGTGGTGGAACATTGACGATAGAACCTTCCAAAAGTTTTAATAATCCTTGTTGTACCCCTTCGCCGCTGACGTCGCGCGTGATAGAAGGGTTATCACCTTTACGGGCAATTTTATCCAGTTCATCTATAAAAACAATTCCCTTTTCTGCGGCTTCGACGTCATAGTCGGCAGCCTGTAACAGACGTGTCAGAATGGACTCAATATCTTCCCCGACATATCCAGCTTCTGTAAGTACAGTTGCATCAACAATGGTGAACGGCACATGTAGCATTTTAGCAATCGTACGGGCCAGTAAAGTTTTCCCCGTACCTGTGCGCCCTACCATGACAATGTTAGATTTTTCGATTTCAACTTCGTCCTTACCGCTTTTATGAAGAAGCCGCTTGTAGTGATTGTAAACGGCCACAGCCAGGTGTTTTTTTGCTTCATCCTGCCCTATTACGTACAGATCCAGGAAAGCTTTTATTTCTTTTGGTTTTTTTATTTCAATCTGATTCAAGTCCAATGTTGATTTGCTATGCATTTCTTCCTGAACGATATCATAAGCCTGTGAAGCACACTCATCACAGATAAAACCATCAGTACCGGCAATTAATAAATTTACTTCGTTGCGGGTTCTTCCGCAAAATGAACATTTATCTTGCATTGTTACTTTTAAAATTGATCCCTATTTTTTCTCTCTTGTCAGTATATTATCGATCATACCATATTCCTTTGCTTCCTCCGCTGTCATCCAATAATCCCGGTCAGAATCCTTTTCAACTTTTTTGAACGGTTGTCCGGAATGATCAGCAATGATCGTATAAAGTTCTTTTTTCAGTTTCTGTACTTCTCTGGAAGTGATTTCAATGTCTGAAGCCTGACCTTGTACTCCGCTCATGGGTTGGTGGATCATAATCCGCGAATGTTTCAGGGCAGAACGTTTTCCTTGGGTTCCGGCACACATCAGTACGG
>URJC01000133.1 GCA_900548135.1 uncultured Odoribacter sp.
AAAGCTCCTCAGGCCGGGAAACTCCGGTTTACCTATAATGGTAATTATAAACTGGAGGTTCCTGATTTGAGTGTTTATCACCTGACCAATGCGGGAGAAAAATTACGGATAGAGGAGATGGCAGGGTATTACGATGGTAAGAGCAATATTGACTTGATGAGATATTATGCCCACCTGAAACAGGAAGTGCTGAGAGGGGTAAATACCTATTGGCTGGCAGAGCCTTTACGTACTTCCTTCAGTCACCGCCATGGTATAAATCTGGAAGGCGGGGATAAGGCTTTGCGGTATAAAGTGTATCTGGGTGCTGGATTTACTCCGGGTATCATGAAAAAAACGGACCTGAATACGAAGTCTGGACGGGTGGATATCATCTATCGTTTTAGTAAGTTTTTGGTGTCTAATCAATTGGGTATAGATTATTCGAAAGGTGCACGTACTTCTCCTTACGGTAGTTTCCAGGAATATACGTTGTTAAATCCTTATTACCGACCTTATGATGAAAATGGGAATATCAGGAAGATATTGGATGAGAATGATTTGTCGATTGGCTGGTATGACTCCAAAACTTTGAATCCATTGTATAATACGCAGTTTAAATCTATGAATGAGAGCCGGAAATTTGAAGTACGGGAAGCGTTGAAAGTGGAGTATAATCCAATTGAAAATATGCGTTTAAGTCTGGATTTTACGTTATCCAAGTCAAATGGTAAAGTGGAAATCTTTAAATCCGCTCAGCATACTGATTTTGATGGTTATTCTGATCCATCCCTGAAAGGGAGTTTTTCCCAGCAAAATTCGGAGGGATACAATTACCGGGTGAGTTTGACGGGCTCATATAATAAGACTTTGGGTAATGACCATTTATTGTCACTTTATGCCCGTTATAATTTGAGTGAAAATTCAACGGATATCACCACCTTAAATATGACTGGTTTCCCCAATGATCGTTTGGATGAGGTATATTTGGGAACGACTTTTAAGGATGTGAATGGAAGTGAGGGGACTTCCCGGGCATTGGGCTTTGTTTTTACGCTTAATTATTCGTGGAAACAGCGTTATGCAGTAGACTATAGTATGCGAATAGATGCTTCATCGCAGTTTGGTGAAAATAACCGTTTTGGTCTGCCGGTTTACGCTGGAACATGGATAAAGAGGCTTTTATCCGGAAATTGGGGATTTTTGATGAGTTAGTGCTTAGGGGATCTTATGGTATTACCGGTTCACAAGGTTTCTCGCCCTATCAATCTCTACAATTGTACACTTATAGCGGTATGAGGAAGACGTACCGGAGTTCGGATGTGATTGGTACAAAATTATATAGTATCGGTAATCCGGATTTGAAATGGCAGAAAACGAAGAATTACAATGTGTCGTTGGATTTTACCTTATTGAAAAACCTTGTGAGTGCCCGTTTGGAATACTATCAAAAATTGACCACCAATACATTATTGGATTACTCACTTGCTCCTTCCATTGGTTTTTCCAATATTAAAGATAATCTGGGGAGCATATCAAACAAGGGTGTGGAGGCCACTTTAAGGATTATGCCTTATAGCGATCCTTCCAGACAGGCCTATTGGAATGTGATTGTGACAGGTGCACATAATCAATCCAGGATCAAGAAGATTTCGAATGCCTTGAAGTACCAAAATGAGAAGCAGATGAATAATACGACAACCCGTCCTTTACCACGGTATGAAAGCGGTTATTCCCAAACGATTATCTGGGCTGTGCCTTCTCTGGGGATTGACCCGATTTCAGGACGGGAGGTGTTCCTGACGCGCGAAGGGAGACTGACCAATGAATGGAATGCTGCCGACCAGATTCCTATGGGAGATACGGAACCTGTATTTTCCGGTACTTTTTCAACTTCTTTTAATTATAGGGGGTTTGGAGTTACTTTGTCCGGTAAATATAAATGGGGTGGACAGATGTATAATTATACTTTATTGGATAAAGTGGAAAATGCCAATTTGAGGATGAATGTAGACAGACGGGCTTTGACTGACCGTTGGCAGGAGGTTGGAAATAAGGCTTTTTTCAAGAAAATAGACGGAGAGGCGGACCGGGTGAAAACAAAAGCCAGTTCCCGTTTTATCATGGATGAAAATGAGTTTGCCTTAACCACGGTGAATTTGTCTTACCGGATGGATAGTAACCATCAAAAGTTTTTGAATCGAATAGGGGTGTCGACGCTGACTCTGGGAATGTATCTGGAAGATATTTTACGTCTTTCTACTGTGAAAATCGAACGGGGAATTGAGTATCCTTTCTCACACCAGGTTTCTATGTCATTGAATATCGTATTTTAATTCGTCAAAAGAAATCATTATGAAAAAGAAAATATTAACCGGAATGTTAATTTGTAGTCTGGGAATTACGGCGTGTTCCGACTGGCTGAATGTGGAGCCTAAAACAACCGTGAAGGAAAAAGAATTGTTCAGCCGAGAAATTGGCTTTAAGGAGGCCTTGACCGGAATTTATATTCAGATGGGGGGATCCGGATTATACGGACGGAATTTGTCTTATGGTTTCCTGGATATTTTGGGCCAATGTTATCAACCGAAAGACGGGGCCGGAGATTTTTATTATCAGAATAAAGCCTATTATGAGTTCCCGTCTGATAAGACTGAGTCTACGACGAATGCCGTGTGGAGCGGGATGTACAGTGTGATTGCCAATGTGAATAACCTGCTGTATTGGATAGACCGGAAAAAGGATGTATTTACTACTGAAGGATATTATGAGATCATAAAAGGAGAAGCTTTGGGATTACGGGCATTTTTGCATTTTGACCTTTTGAGGATGTTTGGTCCCGTTTATAAGCAGGATCCGGATGGATTATCCATTTGCTACCGGACTGTTTTTGACCGGAATAGCCGGAAAATATTACCTGCTTCTGCTGTCATGGATAGTATATTAGTAGATTTGCATGCTGCAGAAACTATACTGACAGGAAAAGATCCCTTGAATTATAATTTTCCCAGAACTGTCAATGATGAAATGGGATATGAGGGGGATGGATTTTTGACGATGAGGCATAAACGGATGAATCTATATGCCGTGAAAGCTCTTTTGGCACGTGTGCATCTTTGGGCAAATCAGAAAAGTGAAGCCGGAAAATATGCTTTGGATGTGGTGCGTAGTGGATATTTTAGCTTGGTTTCGGATAATTCTGTTGACCGGATTTTTTCTTCTGAACTTTTGTTTTCTCTTTATATTGATGCTTTTGACCAGCAAGTGAAAAATGATTTTAGTTGGAGAGGGTCCTGGTATATTTTTGAGAAGGAATTTCTGAATGAGTATTTTGATGTTAGTGTTGATGGTTCCAATGATATCCGTTACCGTGAAGGGACCGGGTTTATCCATGATGCTTCGGGGCAGTTTGTGCAGAAATACAATCAGGAAGGTTTGTGGACTTCACTTGAGAACACAGTCCCGCTGATCCGTTTACCGGAAATGTATTATATTCTGGCAGAATGTGCGGAAGATGAGGGAGAAGCTGCAGGTTATCTGAATAAAGTAAGGGAAGCACGGGGAATTGAAGCCGTTGCCTTTGAAAATGAATCCAGAGAAGAAGCCTTGACAAAAGAATACCGGAAAGAGTTTTATGCGGAAGGACAATTGTTTTTTTTCTATAAACGCTGGTTTAAGTCTTCTTTTCTGCATTGTCCGGTGAGGGAGATGAAAGCAAGTAATTATCAGTTCAGTATTCCTGATGATGAAATACTGTTTGGAGATGTTCCGCAATGATGGTGTCATATTAAAGTAATAGAGTTATGAAAAAGATATATTTAATCCTGATGTTGATGGCTGGATTTTTCCTTTCCGGATGTTCAGAATATCAGATGAAAATTTATGAAACAAATGACCGGATTAATTTCACGGCAACCAATGAATACGGGCAAGAGACTGACCGGATAGAAGATTTGGTTTATGAGAAAAATTTTGGTACAATGCCTCCTGCCCAGCTTTACGACACGATGGTGATTGAAGTGAAGGTGCAAGGAAATATAACAGACTATTCCCGGAAAATCGCTTTTAAGGTGGAACCGGAGAATGGCGGGATTGAGGTTGTGTGTCCGGAAGAATATTATGTTCCTGCCGATGCCTATAAAGCTGCTTTTAAGGTGTTGGTGAAAAGAGTAGAATTATTGGATACTGTCCTGGAAGCAAAACTGACTTTTGATTATGCCCGTAGTGATTTTCAGGCGGGAACTGTCGAACGTCAGCAATATAGATTGACCTGTTATGATGTGATTACGATTGATCTGGTGAATATGAGTATGGTGTACTGGAATTATTTTTATAAAAGATATCTGGGAACCTGGAGCAATGTCAAGGCCCGGTTTATTATTCAGACGCTGGGTGTGACTGATTTTCTGGAGTGGCGTCCTTATATACAGTCAGATGCTGTTGTCTTGAAAAAGGCCTTGGAGGAATATAAGGCTAATCCTGCTAACTCTCCTTTATATGATGAAACCCGGTTACCTGAGAAAATTTGGATATCTTTTGACTAAAAATGAAATAAAATGAAAAATGCGGTTTATTTTCTGATGATATTTATGCTGTTGTCTTCGTGTTATGAAGATAAAGGGAATTATGACTATACAGCAGTGAACGAATTGAGCGTGCAGTTACCTTCCAGTTATGGATTACGCCTGGGAGATACGACCTTGGTGATCCGTCCGGTAATTTCACAGTCGATGCGGGATGGATACAAGCATTTGCAGTTTTATTGGCAACATTCAACGGTTAATTTTGCTTCGGTTACTGCCAAAGAAGCGGATACATTGAGTTTTGCAGATACTGTAGCCTTACGTATTAATCCGGATGACAAAGACCTGAAATATGAACATTATTTGCGGCTGAATGTTTACGATGAAGAAAATGATATTTTATATCCTTATCAAACAAAAGTATCTGTAGTGAAGCCTTTTAACGGGGCTTGGATGGTGTTACATAAACAGAAAGGGGAAACGCGTTTGGGGGCTGTTGAATATATTGATGGAAAGCCTTTGGTGACTCTTGATGCTTATAATGAAATGACTGGTAAGAAATTGCATGGCGAACCGTTGTGTCTGGGGTGTCATGAGGGTATAGTAACTTCTTATTGGAGGGCTGGGAATTATGTGTATAATGGTTTTTCTATAATAACGGATGATCCGGATGAGGCCGGAATTTATACACAATGGAAAAAATTTGAAAAAAATGATAGCCTGTCCAGGATGGTGGCACCAGCTTATCGGGAGATGATCAATTATGAGCGTATTACTCAATATGGAACTTTTTCTTCTGCCTCTGTATGTCTGAGTGATGGAGTCTTGTATCAGGGAGGAAACGGATTGAAGTTGTATAAAGCACCTATTAACAGTAATGTAAAAGGCGGGGTGTATTTATCGCACGCTGCTTCTGTCGGGTTCATTTCTGTGTATTATGATAAAATCGGACGCCGTTTTCTGAATTACTATTATTATAATAATGTCCACAGCATTGATCCCCTGATTTTCAATGAAGCTGGTAATCAGGAAACGTTGAATCCGATCCCTGCCCGTCCGACTAATGTGCAATATGGGGTTATTGATCCGAATGCGATACCAGAAGGACAGGAGGTCATTTATATTGGTCATGGATATCAGTATGGACCGACGATGACAGGGGCAGGCAACCGGATGTATTGTTATGCGTATGCCTTGGGAGATCATAATAAATCGTATATCTGGGAGTTCCGTTCTTACGGGATTATCAACAGCAGTGATGTTGCTTTTTCCGGTTATTATGAGATTGATACGCCGGCGGGTATAGACGAAAATACTTGTTTTGCTTCCAGTATGGCTTATAATGGGATTTTATTTTATGCTCTGGGAAATAAGGTCTACCGCTTGGATTTTACAACTTCGGGAGGAGTGGCTAGTGTCGTTTATGCTCATCCTGATGGGGGAAATATTTCTAAAATGAAATTTGCGAAGAGCGGAGCTGTCAATTCCAAACTGGATTATCCGGGAGGAACATGGCATCCAAACCGGACTTTGGCAGTGGTTGTTGATCAGAACGACGGAAATTCAGACTTAGTGATATTGAAATTATCCGTATCCGGAAAGATGGAGGGAGGGGCACAAAGTTATTCCGATTTTGGAAAAATTAAAGACATTGTATTTTTGTAATGGGATTTTGTCTGTTGAAATATGATGTCACGTAGTAGGGCCTAAATAGCGGTAAGCCGGAAATCAACATGGGAAACCAGAAGATTTTCGGCTTATATTTTGGGACTAATGTAAAAATTGTATATTGACTAGATTTCGGGTTTGCCTCCGTGAAAAAAAAGTCCGTTTCCCGATGCGATTGCGCTGATTCGCTGCGGTTTGCATTTCGTCGAACGGTTCTGCAAGCAATAATTTTGTTCCATTAAAAACGCCGGACATTGACGATTGCCCCCCTCCCGATTATTAGTCAGTATAAGAACGGGCTTCTGAATTGAACCGGACAAGTAAGAAAACGGGTAGGCTTCAAAACCTGCCCGTTTCGTTTTCAGGGAATCATTTTTAGTATGGTTATCCTTGCCATCTTGCACCTGCATATTTGATACTGCGAAAATCGTAATAGGACGTAGCAATGTGGCCTTCCAATTGATGTCGTGCAGACAGCCTGCGCCCGGCACCGTGTTAGGTATTTTTTCGGATATTCATATTTGTTCTGTGTGGAGAAAGCTATTATTCATCAGCTCGATGACGCACCAAATACACGGACAGATATACCCTCCAATAGCCCAATGTTGGTTGTAACATTGGGCAGACGGTTACAACCATATTTGCGATGTCTGTTTGTAGGTCGGATTGTCCGGCTGGTCATTCGTCAGCCCCGTAAAATCTCC
>URJC01000134.1 GCA_900548135.1 uncultured Odoribacter sp.
ATACAGGAGACCCAGACATTAAAAACCAAAGTCAGAAAAAAATATGAAATGATTGGAACTTCGCAGGCTTTAGAACATATTCGCATGATGATTGACAAGGTTGCTATTTCCGACGCCAGGGTGCTGATTACCGGTCCCAACGGATGTGGAAAAGAATTAGTGGCCCACCAACTTCATGAGAAAAGCAATCGGCACGATAAAGCATTTATTGAAGTAAACTGTGCAGCTATCCCTTCCGAGCTTATTGAAAGTGAGTTATTCGGGCACGAAAAAGGTTCTTTTACTTCCGCTATAAAGCAAAAAAAAGGAAAATTTGAATCAGCCTCAGGAGGTACCCTTTTTCTGGACGAAATCGGGGATATGAGCCTTGAAGCCCAGGCAAAAGTACTCCGGGCTTTACAAGAAAATAAAATCAGCCGGATTGGTAGCGATACCGATATCAATATTGACGTACGAGTAATTGCTGCCACAAATAAAAATCTGAAAGAAGAAATAACAAAAGGTACTTTCCGCGAAGATCTGTATCACCGGTTAAGTGTTATCATCATAGACGTTCCTCCCTTAAAAGAACGACCGGAAGATATTGAAGAATTAGTACATTATTTTCTCGAAAATATCTGTAACGAAATGGGTATTGCTCCTAAAAATATCACTCCGGAAGCTATCGAGACCCTAAAAAGTTACGAATGGACAGGAAACATACGGGAGCTCCGCAACGTCGTCGAACGGTTGATCATTCTTGGAAGTCAAACCATCTCTGAAGAAGAAGTAAGAATTTATAAATAGACCCCAAACAAAGACTTATCGATGGATAAGGTACATATTGTCATCACAGGCCGCAGAAATACAGGAAAAAGTTCCTTAATTAATTGTATTCTGGGACAAAATAAAGCAGTCGTTTCCGAGGTTGCCGGTACTACTACAGACCCGGTAAAAAAAAGTTTTGAGCTTCCCGGGATAGCGTCTATAGTTTTTACAGATACAGCGGGTATTGATGACGAAGGCGACTTAGGATTATTACGGATAAATAAGACTTACGAGGCAATCCGGCAGGCAGATGTGGCCATTTTAGTAATAACCGACAATATTTTCAGTTCTTATGAAGAAGAATTAATCAGAGAATTTCAAAATCTCAGCCTTCCTTTTATCATTTTACACAACCAGTCAGACCGGGTTAAATTGCTACCTTCACTGCAACAAAAATTAAAAGAAGCATATCAGGCAGAAATTATTCCCTTTTCAACCCTGTATACAAACCCGGAAATTTTAATAGATTCCCTCAGGCAATTGATAGGTAAAAGAGACAACCTCTCCTTATTAGGTGGATTGATTGAACCGGGACAAGTTGTAATGTTGGTTACTCCGATCGATTCGGAAGCCCCGACAGGGAGAATGATCTTACCCCAAGTACAAATGTTAAGAGATATTCTGGACAATCAGTGCATTAGCATTGTGTTACAACCCCAGGAAATTCCAGCATTCTTTTCCCGGACCGATTTAATGCCGGATCTGGTAGTTACGGACAGCCAAGCTTTCAGTAAAGTAGCTCCCCTGATACCTTCCTCTGTTGCATTGACTAGTTTCAGTATTGTGTTAGCACATCATAAAGGAAACTTTCAAAACTACCTGCAAGGCACACGGCATATTGAAAATTTACACGATGGTAACCGGATATTAATGTTAGAATCTTGTTCCCATCATGTTTCCTGTGAAGATATCGGCAGGGTTAAAATCCCAGCCTTATTAAAAAAATATACCGGAAAACAACTGGAATTTGATTTTATCGCAGGATTGGACCAAATCAAACGTCCATTCACAGACTATGCTTTAATCATACAATGCGGAGGCTGCATGGTTACAGCCCGACAACTCCGGAATCGCCTGATGCCTGCCATTCATTCCGGGATTCCGGTCAGCAATTACGGAATGACAATTGCCTATGTACTGGGAATTTTCGAAAGAGCTACCCAACCTTTCCAAAAAATAAAACATAAAAACTGAGGTTACTGTAGTAACCTCAGTTTTTATGTCGTCTTATATCTTGCTTACTTATCATCCCAATCCATCCGTTTAAAACCTTGTCCCATTATTTCCTGGGCATTCAGGATCATTGTAAAAGCACGGGGATCAATGTGCTGGATGGCACGCTGCAAAGTAGTTACTTCTTTACGGTTGACTACTGTCATAATCATCTCTTTTTCCGAACGGTTCCACATTCCATTCACCGGAACGATAGAGCCTCCCCGGTGTAATTCCTGCAAAATATACTGCCGCAATTCTTCTGTTTTCTCTGAAACAATAAAAAAAGTCTTATCACTGGAATATCCACCGATTACAATATCGATGACTTTACCCATAATAAAGATAGTAATCAGGGAATAGAATGGAGTTTTCCAATCCGGAAAAGCCACGAATCCCAATACCACAATGATCAGGTCTACCGTCATCTGCATCATTCCCAATGGCCGACGAGTAATTTTATGTAATACGGCAGCCAATACATCTGTACCAGCGCTGGATGAACGGGTTTTAAAGATCAGACCAGCACCAACTCCTATAACAACCCCTCCAAAAATACTGGCCAGTAACACCCCTTCTTTCGTAGCGTCAGGATTATTAATTCCTCCTTTCACCAATTGTAACGGATCATGAGCCAACTCTGCAGTATATCCACAAACATGCTCCAACATCCAGGGAAAACCATCTGCAAACAAAGCCACCAACCAAAAACAAATAAAAGTCCGGAAACCAAAATCTTTACCTAAAATCTTAAAACCAATTAAACTCAATGGTAAGTTAAAACACAAAGCTGCCATACCAATCGGAAAACCCAATTTCCAGTTCAGAATCGTTGAAATACCATATATCCCTCCGGGAACAATCTGGTAAGGAGTCATAAAAAAAGTGTAACCAGTAGCAATCACCATAGAACCCAACAAAAGAGTTCCCCAAGTCTGAAACCACCGTGCTGAAAAAATTTTCTCCTTATAAAAGGATGCCTTTATTACATTCATAAAATTAAACCATTAAATTATACACCACAGATAACCTCAGAATCTTCACTCCTGCCAGACTCACCTTCTGAATTCGCGCGCAAAGATACCATCCCCATTTTCAAAAAAACATGACATTTGTCATATTATTCTGTATTTCCTCACTTCCTTGATTATGACCCATGAGAAAACTCTTTCAAACAATAATATACCTCATAACAGGACTCTCATTCCTAAATCTACAATGCTGCCAATAATAAATTTATATCTCTGGATAATAAACCAAATTTATCGGCAATCACAGGTTTCGTCAAAATCCCGTTGTAAAGATACACACCTTCCCTCAAGCCTGCATCCAGACGTATTGCATTGGTCACCCCTCCATGACAAGCAATATTCTGAAACAAAGGAAGAAAAACATTACTATAAGCAATTGACGCGGTCCGTGCAACACGGGATAATACATTCGGCACACAATAATGAATAACACCTTCATAAATATAAGTGGGCTTTTCATGAGTAGTCGGTCCCGCAGTCTCAATACAACCTCCATGGTCAATAGCCATATCAATAATAACAGCCCCCTTCTTCATCAATTTAACCTGTTCCTCCGTTACCACTGTATCGGGAACATGATCAAAACAACGCATGGCACCAATAACAACATCTGCCGAAGCTAATACCCTATCCAATACCGGTTTATGAAATACTGACGTATAAATACGTTGGCCCAGCACTTCATTCAAATGACGTAAACGCGCAACCGAATGGTCGAAGACTTTCACAGTTGCTCCAAGTCCCAAGGCTGTACGGGCCGCAAATTCACCTAAAGTTCCAGCTCCCAATATAACAATTTCAGTGGGTGTAATACCACTTATTCCTCCCAGAATAATCCCTTTACCTCCCCGGGAATTATTCAAGTATTCACTGGCTATCATAATAGCCGAATTTCCAGCAATTTCACTCATGATACGGACCACCGGGAAAAAACCATCCCCATCTTTCAAAATGTCAAAACCGATAGCCGTGACCTTTTTCTGCATCATCCCCTGTATAGCTTCCTTCCGCATATCCCCCAACTTCAACGGTGACAAAATCACCTGTCTTTCATGCATATAGACAATATCTCCCATCGATACAGAAGTGGCCTTTATGATAATATCAGACACATAAACTTCTTCTATTGTCTCTGCGATTGTGGCTCCGGCATCTGCATATTCATGGTCCGTATAATGGGCATTCCCGCCTGCCCCGCGCTGCAAAAGAACTTCATGCCCCATACTGACCAAAATATGGACCGACTCCGGAGTCAGGCATATCCGGTTTTCTCCCTTTTCTAATTCGTTGGGGATCCCAATGAGAAGACGTTTCTGTCTTTTCTCCGAAAAAACTTCTTTCTCCTGATAAAGAAACCATTGTTTGTTAATAGTCCCTGACATTCTTCCGGTATTATCCATAAGCATTAATTGAAAATTACAAATTTCAGATCGTACATTAGCCAAAGACTGCTGATGCAGTACTGCCAATTACATTTCAACCCTCAATTCTCTGCTACCATCCGGATTTTCCGAAAAATAACAGTTTACAACATTTGCAGGAAGAAGTTCATCAATCTTCTCCGGCCACTCTATGAAGCATTTACTACCACTATAAAAATACTCCTCATATCCAAAATCAAGTGCTTCCGATATATTATTTACGCGATAAAAATCAAAATGATATATAGATTCCCCATTTTTTGTCACATATTCATTTACAATAGCAAAAGTAGGCGAACTGATATCATCCTCCACACCAGCACACTTTCCTATCGCTTTTACAAAAGTTGTTTTTCCCACTCCCATCGGACCATATAACGCGAATATAGTCCTGTCCCCAACATAATGCAGAAATTCAGATGCAACATCGTTTATTTCCTCTAAATTATTTATTGTCCATTTCATACAATTAAAATTTATCTTCCATCAAACATATTCCTCCCCTCCGGACGTCCATATCTGAACTACATAATCCCCTCGCCTGTTCATTATTGAAAACAAAAACAGGCAAAAGGTTGGTGTAATCCTCCCTATGCCTGTTTTCCATATCCTTTTCCCCAGATTTCAAAGCCTGAATCCCATTAACACACATAGTATAGCGGGTAGTTAGCTGATGGTAATTACGCGAAAAAAAACTATTTCTTTTCACAGAATAACCACACAGCAATACTATCGACACCGCTAATATATACAAAAAATACTTCATTAAACTATTTTCACATCCTGATATACCCCTGTTAAGCTATTGATCCAGTTTCTACTTTCGGGTTATCCTGACCCGTTTTGCCTGTTCATAACTATCTTTCACAGCCTTCACCATCTCTTCAGCCAATTGTGTAAAAGCAGCTCCCGTAATGCTATCCGGGTTCAAAGCTACCGGAGTACCGGCATCTCCACCGTCACAAATACTTTGCACTACCGGAATCTGACCTAACAACCGCAAGCCTTTTTCTTCTGCCAATACTTTTGCTCTTTTCCAAAAATATAATACTTATGATCAGGTAACTCAGCCGGAGTAAACCAGGCCATATTTTCCACCAAGCCCAGAACAGGCACATTGATACCAGGAGATTCAAACATATTGATACCTTTTATAGCATCTGCCAAAGCAACCTGCTGGGGCGTACTAACCACAATAGCACCTGTCAAAGCCACTGTCTGAACCAAAGTCAGGTGGATATCACTTGTTCCCGGCGGCAAATCAATCAGCATATAATCCAATTCATTCCAATATCCCTGTTCCACCATCTGCTTCAATGCATTTGAAGCCATCGGCCCACGCCAAACAGTTGCCGATGCCGGGTCAACAAAAAAACCAATTGAAAGAATTTTTACTCCATATTTCTCAACCGGGATAATCATATCCCGATTATCCACCTTTTCCATATAAGGCTGAGCATCTTCACAACCAAACATCTTGGGCACTGAAGGACCAAATATATCAGCATCTACCAATCCGACTTTATACCCCTGCATAGCCAATGCAACCGCCAGATTAGCTGCAACCGTCGATTTACCAACTCCTCCTTTACCAGATGAAACTGCTATTATATTCTTTACTTTTTCTAAAGATAAGGGTCTTTCCAAATCATGAATAAAAATCACTTCTATTTCTATTTCCTTATAATCAACCAATAAAGCCTCACATTTCTTTTTGATCGTACTAACAAAAGGATCATTTGAATTCTGAAAAACCAACCGGAACATGATTTTATCTCCATCGATCCGGATGTGCTGGACCATATCCAGTTCAACAATATTTTTGGCAGTCCCGGGATATTTCACCTCTTTTAAAACTTCCCTGATTTCTTTAATCTGATCTTGCAACATTTCTTAAATATTATTTTCTGAATAAAAAAAACTACTGAAATGAATAAAAATATATAGCAAAAATACAATTTAATTCCCAGTTTTCACTTTTTACAACTGTATTATATTCTGGTATTATATTTCCGTAACCTTCCCCGCAAAACAACATAGTTGGGACACACTTTTTCCACTAATTTCCAAAAATCAGCCGAGTGATTTTTTTCTACGGTATGACATAATTCATGTAAAATTACATAATCAATAATTTCATCAGGCAATTTCATGAGTTTAATATTCAAATTAATATTATTCTCAAAAGAACAACTCCCCCAATTAGAAATATTATTGCGGAAACTAAGCCGCCCATATTTAAATCCAAACTTATCAGCATAATATTTCACTCTTTTCGGTAAATATTGCTGGCATTCCAAACTATAAATCTCCAGTAAAAACTGCCCGACAATTTTCTCAACCTTGCTAAAATCCACTTTCCGTGGTATAGCCAGGGTAATCACT
>URJC01000135.1 GCA_900548135.1 uncultured Odoribacter sp.
TTATATCCGAAGAACGACCCCAAAGCTTCCTTCTCCCGGGCTACCCCCGTAAACTTGTCATAAGAACGGACCACTTCTCCATTGGGCAGTTTCTTAACCTGATTATCCAAGGTGGTTACATTGGCAAACAAAGACCAACGCGTGTTCTTTCTGTCCAACACTTTTACATTAGCAGCAATTTCTACTCCCTGATTTACCACCTCTCCATTGTTTTCATACTGGGCTATCATTCCCATCTCTATGGGTAAAGCACGCTGCACCAACAATCCCTTGGTCCTTCTGTAATAATATCCCACATTCACATCCACGCTGTGTTTCCACAATCCGGCATGTAAAGCCGCATCATAATTACTCGTAATCTCCGGTTTCAAGTCGTCATTACGGAGATTTCCCAGATAAACAGCTCCATATCCGTAATAATGATCGGGAAGATACAATTGGCTGTAATAGGGTTCCTGGATATTGTTATTACCGGTACGGCCCCATTGTAAATCCAGATTCAGCAAATGTTTCGTGTTCTGCAACAAATTCACATTCACATCCACTCCGGCATACAGGTTCCATTTGCCGTCTGGACCGAAATTCGAAGAACGTTCCATATTCACATTGGCAGCCAATTGTACCCGGGAACCCAGGTTCAGTTTGCCGTTGACATAAAAATTCAATTGTTTGTAGTCGTAACGGTTATTGTCCACAGAATCCAGCTTACCCGTCAAGGATTCAATCTCGTCCGTAGCGGAATTGATGGTACGTCCGTACACCATCTTTTCATTATAGGATTCCATTGCCATTCCGGCACCCACTTCAAACGGCATGTTTTCCCTGATCCGGCCTCTGTGGTGCAAATCCAGACTCCAGTGCAGCAGGAACTCACTGAAATTCCGTTTTGAATTCTGCCGTTCCCGGTTTTCATCTGCAACGATCCCTTCTGCAGCCCGGTGTTGTTTTTCCAACGCCCCATTGTAAGACACATCGATGTCCGTAGATACATAGGTGTCTTCGCGGAAATCCCAACGGCCACGGATAATGGCATCTACCCGGTTTTCTATTCCTTTATTGGTCAGATTGTCCTTAAATACATAAGGATTACTCTTTCCGAGTTCATCCACCCCTTCATACCTGATGATCTTCACCCCTTCATCCGTATAATGCCAGGGGGATAAAAAAGGAGCCTTGGTCAATCCCAAATAAACAGGGTGCATATCCCAATCCGCCCCTTCTTCAGCAAAATGAAGAGTCGTATAATTATAAGACAAACTATTACTGATACTGATTTTGGGAGAAATCTTGTAATCCAGGTTAAAACGCATGTTAAAACGCTGGTAATCGGACTCTTTTAAAGTTTCATCCTCCGAAGCATAACTTAAAGAGAACAAATACCTGGTGTCACCGTCACCTCCTTTCATCTTCAAATTATAATCCTGGTAAAAACCGTTGCCGGTCAGATCGTTCAACCAATCCGTATGGTGATTGTATTTGGGATGGGAAGCATCAAAAATATTCATTTTCTGCAAATCAGTAGGCAATATACCCCTGCTCTCCATCATAGAGTACAAATACCCCCGGAACTGAGTAGGATCCAATACATCAAAAGAATAATCGGCCTGTGAAAAACCCATTCTCATCATGAAATCGATAGTGGCACTACCCATATTTCCCCGGTCAAAATCGATATCAATCATACCGTTACCCGACTTTCCTCCATAAAATGAAGCATAATAACCTCCTTTGACTACATTCACCCTCTTTACATCCAAAGGATTGATGAAACCCCAGTTATTCTGCATCAGTCCTCCCACAAAAGGAGAAGCATTACGGGTGTGTTTCACAGGCATACCACTGATAATCACATAAGGAGAAGCATTCAGGTTGATGGTGTTCAGTCCGCGGATCATCAGATTTCCACTGTTCCCGACAAATCCTCCCAGAGAAGTATACACTCCGGTCTCCTCTCCCATCAAAGCCCGTTCAAAAAACAGCGCAGGGCGGTAAGTAAAAATATCCTGCCATTCTTTTTCTTTATTGACAGTCACCGTTTCTTCATTCCCGGCAGTTTCTTCCTTTCCGGCAGCTGCTTCCTGTGCATAACCGCCAACCGAAAGGAATTGTAAAGCCGTCAATAGCGCAATTGTATGTTTATATAATTTCATATTCAAATATTTTTAGTCCAGCTCTATTTTATAATCGGAATCAACTCCAGCATATCCATTTTAACCACTCCCATCGTGGTTCCGCTGACCTTAAACCGCAGGGATACGTCACCGGTTTCCAGGATATCTATCGTCCCGCAATCTTTGTATTGCAAAGAAGCCCATTCGGAGAAATCTCCGCCTTTTTCAGAAAACTTGATATTCGATGTCACAATCGCACCATTATACAACAAAGTCATATTCGGAGCCCCGCTCGCATAATACAACAAGCGTACGGTATAAGTTCCCGGAACAATATCCGGAACGGTCAGATAGCATTCATCCCCAATCTGGCTCGGATAGAATTCACAGCAAGGTGCCATCATCCCCTGATGAAAGCTGGAAGTAGTATAATTTTCCCGAACCAAAGCCGGCACTTCCGCAAACACATTCTTCTGATATCCCCGGACTTCGTTAGTCCCCCCGTACAGGTTCATCCGGATCCTGCCTGCCGTATGCTGTACGATGGCCAGTGGCAATTCCAACGGATGCAACACTCCGTTGAGGGCTATCTGGTCAGCAGTATAATCTGCACGGTTACAGAAAGGAAATTGCTGATTACAATACATATTCTCAATATCGTTACGAGTGAGGTAATTGAAGGTGATACCGTCCTTTTCATACAAGGTCCTCACATAACGTCCGTCCAAATCCGACATAAATGAACGTTCGCCCGGAATGATGTGATATTTCAGCCAATCTTCCAGATTGGAAATCGTATCCGGATTAATTTCGTTCTCCTCGAATACAATATCCGGTTCCACCATCACGGTGGCCAGGCTGTCTGTCAGATAGCTGCTCAACTGATACTTGTCAAACAAAGCCAGCATCTTGGTGTATCCGCCGTTTTCTTTTAAAAGATCGTATATAGAAGATATCGGAGGCATAAGGACAGCATCCAAAATATTGATATTCCCGTTCTGTTTTATGATATTGGGCTCCGTAATCCGGGCGCTGTTGTTGAATATCAAATAAGGATACCGGGAAATGTCCACCGTCAGCTTAAAATTCTTGCCCATCAAAGTCGCCTCTGTCATGAGTCCACTGACAAAAGCACTGGTATTTTTAGTCACCGTGAGGGTGTGATACTGCAGATAATTCAACCAATAGTCTGCTTCCTTCTCAGTATACGACTCTATCCCCAGGCGGTCAAACAAGACCTGAAAAGCACTATCGGTAGGAACAAATACGGTATAGGTACCGGCAGTGGAAACCGTTCCTACAAAACCGGTATAGTCACACAAATCTTTGTATACGGACAAATCAGGACGTGCAGATACATAATCGTAAATGAGTTCGTAATCTTCACTCGTATTCAATTGTTTCAACGGAAAATCCGTATCACAGCTTACTCCCAGAAAACCGGATAACAACATGAATAAAAGCGAAACATATTGTCTGTTATTCCTTTTCATAATTTCATTATTTATTTGATTCTGCTCTATTCCTTGCCTCTGTAATATTTCTTTTGTTCCAGGCTATGATTCCGTTCCACTTCGGTTTTCAGGTAAGGCATAAACCAGCCTTCTACATCCTGCAACCTGGATTTGACCACAGCAGAAGTTAAATCCAAATGGGTCTCGGCTATCCGGTCAACCAACAAGTTGGTGTACCCGGTATGCAGCGCTATACGCACCAGGGAAAACCATTGCTTGCCTTCGTAGGCCAGCTCTGCACAACGTTCACTCAGTAACTTGTCAAAAAAGGTTTCTCCCGAACCGAATTTGGCCAGGTTGGTGGTTTCCAGCCCTGTAGCTTCCCGGATGACATTGATGGGCTCTATGGCCTTTTCAAACTCGCCCTGCATAGCCAAAGCCTCGGCCTTGATCAGTAAAATCTCCCTGAAACGATAAAAAATGAAATGCGCATCAAATTTCGTCATATCGTCCCGGTAAAGGAACTCTTCATAACCGGCTGCAATCCCCTGATATTTATACACATCCAAACGGCCATTGGAGGAATAGTTCCCCACAGTGGTTCCATTGGTGCGCACCGTGTCGCTGAAAGTCCTCATGCCCGAACCCGCATACACCTTCTGCATATTCCTTCTATACGCCTTGTAATTTCCTGCAAAAGAACCATTCCCCAGGGAAGTGTAATAGAAAGTGGCGAAATAACTCAACGGACTTGCGACCCCGTCACTGGAATATTGATATTCAAAGATGGATTCCGTAGAATTGCCCGCACCGAAAATAGAAAACCAGTTATCCGTTTTCACCAGCTTGTCCTGATATTCTGTTTCCAATTCCTCACATAAACCGATACATCCGTCATAATCGCCTCTCCACAGTTTCACATCCGCCCAAATGGCCCGTACGGCTTTTTTAGTCACCCGTCCGTAATTGTCTTTGGCGGTCTCATAGCTGTCGGGCGCCAACCGCAAGGCCGTACGCAAATCAGCTTCAATGGTGTCCAGCACCTGCGACTCGGGACTGGCCGGAACATTCACTTCCTGTTTGTCCGATTCATAAGGCTCCAAATGGACAGGCACATCATTGAACGTCCGTACCAGATAGAAATAGCACAAGGCACGGATACCATACATTTCTCCGATCATATACTCGACATCCTCTTCCATGGTTTCATCAAAAGCCAATACCCGCCGCGCATTCCGGATAAAAGAATTGGCATAATTGATGGTCGTGTAAACATTACTCCAATTGGCATAACCATTGGAGGTCAATATATCCTGATTAATCAATTGACTCCTGTCACTAGTCGAGGCATTACCGGTTGCATAAAGATCGGAACGGACGTCTCCCCATACGATAAAATTGGTAATACAATTCCCCAACTGAGTATATACCCCATTACGGGCAGCCTCCACCTGAGCGCGGGTTTTCCAAAAATCCTTATCCGGTAATACATCCGGAATATCCACATTCAGGAACTCGCTACATGCCTGGCTCAACCAGCACAATAGCAAAATGACCATTATATTCTTTATATTCTTTATCTTTTTCATTCTTCTTGATTTTATCTGTCCAACCTATCAGAAATTTGCCCGCAACCCAAAAGTGAAACGCATTGGAGGAGCGGTATTCTGGGCATCCATACTGATGGTTTTGGCTTTTCCTTTATTAAACCCAACCTCAGGATCTACTCCCTTATACTTGGACCAGGTCAACAAATTCATCCCCGATACCCAGACACTCAACGATTTTATAAACGTCCGCTGCAATAAAGTATGGTCAAAATTGTAGGTCAATGAAATGTCCTTCAGTTTCAGATAGGAAGCATCCTCTACCCAACGGGAGGAAGCGGCATAATTACGGCTCATGCCCTCCACAGCTCGTGGCATATCCGTGATATCTCCCTGTTTTTTCCACCGCCGTTCGATGGATACCGCCTGGTTCAATCCCTCGTCCATACATTCCGTCTCCCGGCGCATTCCGTTAATGACGTCCTGACCAATGCTGTAATAAAGGGAAAAGCCCAATTGCCAATTCTTGTAGTTAAAATCATTCCGCAACATACCAAAGCATTTCGGATTGGCATCCCCGATCTGGACAACGTCCAGTTTATTGATTACTCCATCGTGATTAACATCCTCGTATATCATATCCCCGCCTTCAAACTCATCTCCTGTAGAGCTGTTCCAACGCAACTTCCGCGGCTTTCCATTCTCATCGTATACCAAATTGCCGTTCAAATCCCGCATATAGGCATCTTCGTCACGTTGATACACCCCTTTTGCCTTGTATCCGAAAATAGCCCCCAGGGTGGTATTCTCGAAAGCAATTGTCTGAAATCCGTAATCCAGGTCTTCTTTAAAACCTTCTTCCCGGTATTGTTCAGGCAGTTTTGTCATCTTATTGGTGTTCTGGGCTATGTTGAAAAACAGACTCCAACGGAACTTGCCTTCTATATCGATGGGCACTCCCTTGATACCCAGTTCCCAACCGTAGTTCCGCAAAGAACCGAAGTTCACCCAACGTGATGAGAAACCCGTGCTGCTGGCAATATCTTCGGACAACAGCAAATCGTCCGTGGTACTCCGGTAATAGTTGAACTCCCCACTCAGCCGGCTGTTGAAAAAGCTGAAATCCATACCGTAATTCCATTGAGTCGTTCTTTCTTCATGCAAATTGTCATAAGCAAATTTATCGATGAACGAATAAGCATCTCCTCCATACCCGGTAGCCCCCGAACCATAGGTTACAGACAACAAATTGGTTATATTGGGCAACTTACCGCTACGTCCGAAAGACACACGGGGTTTCAGCTCGTCCACCCATTCCTTGTCTTTCAGGAAGTCTTCCTCCTTCAAACGCCAGGCAAAGGCAGCAGTAGGAAACAAAGAATAGGGATTGTCCTTACCGTAAACAGAAGATCCCTCTGTCTTTATGGCAAAATTGAAATTATAGCGGTTCAGCAACCGATAGTGTGCGTCCACCACCAGACTCACAGTGGTTCCAATGGTTTCTCCTCCTGACACCTTGTTTCCGATCTGTCCCCGGGCACCGGATTCCTGCAAATAAGGCGAACCGCTTTTGTTGTACGAAATACTCAAACTGTTGCTCTGGCTGTAGATCAAATCCGCAACAGCAGTAAATTGAAGCCAATGTTTTTCTGTATTGACCGGCGCCCACGTAAGACGGTTATTATTCACCAGTTTCATTTCATAACCGTCGGCACGCCTGCCCGAGTTATAAGCCG
>URJC01000136.1 GCA_900548135.1 uncultured Odoribacter sp.
TTGCTGTATCAGATAGTGTTTTCGCAGAAAATAATATCCGGAGTTTAGACCAGCTGAAAGCTCTTTACTCCGACCAGCCTGCAGCTGACGGAATTTCTCCGCTCTATCGTTTTATGGCTTACCATATAGTTCCTGGCATTCTGGATTGGGCGAGCATTGCGGATTATGATAGTAAGGCAAATCCAAGGGTGAAGGTGCTCCAGACGTTTGCTCCCAATGAGTTGATATCGGTTGCCGATGTAAAAGGGCGGCTTGTATTTAACCAGACTGACAGCAAACCTGCTGTTTTAATCGATGGCCGGTATGATCAATTGGCTAATAATGGTTATGTTCATGAGATCAGTGAATTATTACCAACCTGTCAGGCTGAAGCTTGTTTCTTTAATTGGGAATTGTCGGATTATAAAGTTTTCCGGGTGCTGAATAATTATAAGGCCTGGAGTTCGGTAGTGGACCAAAGCCAGCAACCCATTAACCGGAAGGCTGCTGAACAGGAAGGAATTACCTGGAAAACCGTACCTGATACGGATGAAGCTGTATTCTATTATTTACGTTCTAACCAATATTTTCAGGATAATGATGCGGTGACTTTTAAATTGGGGAATGTCGGTTGGGTGGAAATGAAAACTCCGGTTTTCCCGGCTGGAAAATATGAAATGTGGGCTAAAGCACAAAAGTATAATGGACGCGGGAAAGGGAGGTTAATGTTGGATGGGAATATACTTGAAGATCGTGATTTTTCCAGTGGTGGAGCCGAAACCAATGGTTATAAAATCAAGGAAATCACTTTTACAGAACAAGTATCCCATACCTTTAGATTAACGGCGTTGCGTTCCGGAAATATTGATCTCGACCAGTTTTATTTTAAACCGATAAAATAATATAATTATGATACGATACCAATGGATAATAATAGGGCTGCTCGCAGGTTTGATTTATAGTTGCGATACGGCTTGGGATAAGCATTTCGACAATAATTCCGAAGTTGAAGGGGCTGAAGTATCCAATTTGAATTTGCTGGATTATCTGAAAACCCAGGAGGACTATAGTTCTTTTGTGCAGTTGCTTGAGGAAACCGGGATCGCGGATGAATTGTCACGGAACCAGGTGCTGACGGTATGGGCTCCGGATAATGAAAGTATGGCTACTGTTTCCGGTTTGGATTCTTTGTCTAAAGTCCGGTTGGCTAAAAACCATATTAATTATGTCGCTTTATACAATTCAAAGTTAGCGAATAAGACTGAAATCCAGTCTATGGAAGGGAAATTATTGCCTTTAAGTAGAAAATCGGGAGTTTATTATATTGATGAACATGCGGTAATCCGTTCTAATCAAGTGTGTCAAAACGGCGTGGTTCATGGAATTGAAGGTGTGTTAGTTCCCCAGAAAAATATCTATGAATATATCATGGAATGCGGGCCTGATTATTCTGTTTTCCGGGATACTCTGGTTGCACATAATGATACCATTTTTGATCCCAAGGCCAGTTTCCCCAAAGGAGTGGATGAGGTCGGAAATACGATTTATGATTCCGTATTTGTCATCTCGAATCCGTATTTTGAAAAAGGAGATCCCAGAAAAGAAACTTCTGAATTTACGATGTTTATTCCCAATAATGAAATTATGCATGCGATGCTGACCGATATGACCAATTATTTTGTACAGATCGGTAGGGAGATTACTACTGCGGATACCGTCAAAATGATGGATTGGTTCTTAAGATCAATATTGCATAGTGGTAAAATAACGAATTATGAAGCTTCCCGGGATAGAAAATCAGTATTCGGTGAATTGTGGCGGACTGACAAGCAATTGGTGGAAACAAACTACCAGGAATGTAGTAATGGATTGGTGTATAATATTAGCCGTTTTCATGTACCTACATTTATGTATCTTGAAAAGATTGTAATCTATCCCTCTTATATTTTCTATTTACCAACGGAAGAACAGCAGAATTATTACACAATTAATAAAGGAAATTCTTTCACTAAGAATACGTGGAGTGAGTCCGGAAAATACGAAGATGGTACTTCAGTAGGTAAGAAAGAAACGGCCTATTTTGTGATTTGCGGAGATAAGGAAACAGATAAAATGGTGGCTGACGCTTATGTTTCTTTTAAATCCGTAACCAGGGATATTTACGGTAATATCGATACGACAAAAGTGATGCCGGGTATTTATAAAGTATGCTGTTCCTTCCGTGCTTATGCAATGCCTAAGATAGATATTTTTATCAATGACCTTTTAGTTGCTGCTAACGTGAATGTAGGACCCGGAGGTCAGAATCCCCGGAAAGGTATGGATTATGTGCTACCGAGTAATGCTGGTGTTGAAGGAGCCCGTAATGGTATGGTAAATGATAAGTTTGAGATTCCGGAATCTGCCGGCTATCATGCTTTGGATATCAAGATGGTGAATTCAGGGAAGGGATACCGTATTGTACCGGAATGGGTTATTCTGATTCCTTCTGATGAAAATTATTAATGAAGTAAAATAATCAATTATGATAAGGTTGATCAAATATATGTGCTTAAGTTGTCTGTTGTTCATTTCAACAGGGAGCTTTGCCCAGCAAAAGATAAAGGTAACCGGTAAAGTATATTCGGCTGATAGCCGCTTGCCTTTGAATGAAGTTTTGTTGTATTCTAAGGATGCGCAACACACTGCTTTATCGGATAGTACCGGAAGTTTTACCATAGAAGTAACGGATAAGAATGCATGGATCCGGGTTACTTCCGATGGTTATCAGGAAGCTAATTTGTTTTTGAACGGGCGCCAGAAGTTGAATATTTATCTGGTTCCTGCCGGACGGTTTATGTACAATGCAACTTATAGCACTTCTGAGGGAAAAGAAAATACCGATAACAAAATAGGAAATGCCTTGTCCCTGAACCAGAAAGACATGAATAAAGGATATGCTTCGCCGGAAGACGCTTTGACCGGCCGTATGGCAGGCCTTAGGATAATAAACAAAAGTGGCATGCCGGGTGAAGGTTCGTTGGTGCAGATGCGGGGATTACATTCTTTGTTGGCAGAAAATGTTCCTTTGATTGTGGTGGATGGTGTGCCTTATTTACCTGACTTGGAAAGTTCATCTGTTATTAACGGTTATTCTAAGGGAATTTTTGCTCCGGTCAATATGAAGGATGTTGAGAGTATTACTTTACTGAAAGGGGCCGATGCTGCCGCTTATGGTTCTATGGGTAGTAATGGGGTGTTGTTGATCGAAACAGAACGTTCACAGGCAACCAGTACAGAAGTACAGGTTCATCTGACGAATGGCGTAGGATTTATGAAACGGCAATACCCTTTGATGAATGACCGGGAATTTAAAACTTATATTGCTGATATTGGCTCTACCCGTTATTCTTCTCTGAATGATTTGGTAACTGTTTTCCCCTTTCTGAGGGATGATCCGACTTATTCAGGGAATTATCTTTACAATCACAACACTGATTGGCAAAAAGAGGTATATTCTTCAGCAGTGACTTCTGAAAGCCATGTGAAAGTTTCTGGTGGTGATGCCGTAGCCAGCTATGCATTATCAGTAGGTTACCTATATAATAAAGGATTACTGGAAAGTACAAAGCAATCCAAATATTATACAAGGTTGAATGGGGATGTGAATGTAAGGAAGAACTTTAAAATGTTTGTAAATGCAGCATTTAACTACGGGGATTATGATTTACAGGAAACCGGCTTACAACCCAAAACCAACCCGATGCTGGCGGCTATTTATCAGGCTCCTGTGTTGAGCGTTTATGAACAGAACCGGGAATACCAGAACCTGCCGCATTTTAATCCGACTGTCAGTTATTTAGGAATTTCAAATCCGGCAGCTTTGGTTTCTGACGTGGAGGCTAAAAATACAGCCTATGACATTCTGGTAGATTTAGGTTTTAATTACAATTTACCTCTCTCTTTGAAACTGGCTGGAGTGATTGGGATTTATTACAATTATTCCAAAGAAAGTATGTTTGTACCTGGTAATACTTCTGGGGCGATAGCTCCTTTGGAAGAAGGAATTCAGGCTAATACGATCCGGAGTGGTGCTAGCGAAGGCTTAAATTATTATGTGAAGATGAGTTTGGATTTTGACCGTGTTTTCCGGAATATCCATAGTGTAAATGCAACTCTTGGATACCAGCTGATGTCTTCGCGGCGGGAAATGGATTGGGGAGCTGGCTTAAGTAAGAAATCCGATTTTTATAAGACACTGGGAAATGTGGATGCTTCCCTGGGCCGTACGATTACCGGTTATCTGAATAAATGGAATTGGATGGATTTTTACCTGAAAGCGAAATATGGTTTTAAAGAACAGTTGTATTTAGGAACAACCCTGGCGATGGATGCTGCTTCTCCTTATGGAAAAAGTGCCGGACGCGTAGTGTTCCTGCCGACAGCACAGATTGCCTGGAACCTGAAAAACAGCACTCTGCTTCAGGATGCTTATGGAATAAGCCGTTTGATGTTAAGAGGAGAGTATGGAGTGACTGCCAACAGTCGTTTTTCAGCAAAATATGGCCGTTATTATTATCAGACAGAAGTTTTCCGTAATATCACCGGAATGGTACGCCAGGGATTGCCGAATACTAACCTGAAACCGGAACGGGTAGTTTTTGGAAATGTGGGTGCGGATTTGGGGTTGTTTGGAGAACGTTTCAGCTTGAGTGTGGATTTATTCCGGGAAACAACTAAAGATTTGTTATTTGATAAAGCAATGGGGGCCGCCTATGGTTATAAGACCATGTACCGGAATGACGGTGAATTGAAGACCGATGGAATTGAGGCTACATTCCATGTCAATCTATTGAAAAAAGGTAATTTCCAATGGTATGTGGGGGGTAATATTGCACATGCAAAGACAACCGTGGAAAGCCTGGGAGGACAGAATGAAAAAATCTATACCATGGACAATGGAGCTGTATTGATTTCACGGGTTGGAGAAGCTCCTTATTCTTTCTATGGACACGTGGCGGAGAAAGTGTTTGCTACTCAATCGGAAATCAATCGTACCAAGTATATTTCACATAGTGGAGATGCTTTTCAGGTCGGGGATATTAAGTTCAGGGATGTGAATGGTGACCGGATTATCGGTGATGACGACCGGATGGTTTTGGGAAATTCTGCTCCCGACTTTTTCGGTGGTTTCTATACGAATTTGACTTATAAGGGCTTTAACCTGTTTGTCAATTTTGCCTATAGTTATGGTAATAAAGTTTATAATGCTGTTCGTAAGGCTGGCGAATCGATGGACGGATTCGAAAATCAGTTTAGCACGGTTGTGAAACGTTGGATGATTGATGGGCAGCAAACAGATATGCCACGGGCTGTTTATGGTGACCCGATGGGGAATAGCCGCTTCTCTTCACGCTGGATAGACGATGGTTCATTCCTGCGAATGAAAGAAGTCACTTTAAGCTATGAATTCAACCGTAGATTGTGGTTTTTTAATAACCTGAAAGCTTATTTGACCGGAGAAAATCTGGTTACGTGGACCAAATATGTGGGTTTGGATCCTGAATTCGGATATTCTTATGATCCGATGCTGGCAGGAGTGGATATGGGAAAAGTTCCATTGCCTAAGATGGTGAAACTGGGGTTGGTTCTGAATTTCTAAAATTAAAAGGAGAAAATGATGAAAAAGTCTAAATTATATAGCTGGGGACTGGGATGTTCACTTTCATTGCTGACTGTGTGTACTTCCTGTGACAAGTTTTTTGATGTAAATACGCTGGATGTGGGGCTAGAGGAGAATGTATATACCAGTGCCCAGGAGGTGTATGCTGGGTTTATTGGGGTGGCCGGTACTTTTCAGAAAGCTGCAGACCATTATGTGGTGGCTTCTGAATTGTTGGGAGATCTGATTAAACCGACAAGTAATGCGCCCGTAGAATTCTGGGATGTTTACCGTTACCGGGCAACCAATGGAAATGAGCTGGTAAGTCCGCAACCTTATTATAATATTATTTTGAATGCCAATGATTTTCTACGGCATATTGTTTCTTTTAATAAGAAAAATCCCGGTGCTATCCCTGAAATTATTTACCGGGGAGTGATTTCAGCTGCCATAACTTATCGTACCTGGGCTTATCTGACCATAGGTAAGTTTTATGGGGAAGCCGTTTACCATGATTTGGCAATTAGTGATGATACGGATCTGGCAGAAAAACCATTACTTTCTTTGGACCGTTTGTTGGATGAATTGCAATATTTTATGGAAAACGGAGTGGATGGAGTAGATGCCTGGAATCAGTTGGATGCTGCTGGCTGGAAAGAGATCATCTCTCCGAATGCTGATGCTACGCTGACAGATTGGGTATATGTGACCATCAATCCGGATGTGTTGATGGCAGAAATATACCTGTGGAAAGGGGATAATGTGAATGCGGCCCAGTCAGCTTTGAGGGCTATTAGTAACGGAGTGGCAGATGACGGAAAAGAAAGCACTGACCGGTATAAGCTGTCAGGATCTTTTCAGGGAGGAGGCTGGAAATATATGTTTACCAATGATTATAGCTCTGTCGGAAACGAAGCCTTTACAGCGGTTCCTTTTTCTTTCAAGGATAAGCAGCAGAATAATCTGCAATATTATTTTTCTAATATGGCTCCTAATGTGTATTATCTGGCTCCTACAAATAAGTTGTATAATATGTATACAATTGAGGTCGGGACAAAAGAATATGTTGATAGTTACCGTCGTTCGGCAACTATAACTACAGAGGGCGGAAGCCGTGTGCTCCGGAAATATCATGAGGGGAAAGAGACATATGAGCGGGATCATTATATATATACTTACCGGGCAGCTGAGGTATGGTTAA
>URJC01000137.1 GCA_900548135.1 uncultured Odoribacter sp.
AGCCATGGAAGCCGCCAGGCCTGTACAGATGGTGGCAACATCACAATTGATGAATTGCATGGTGTCGTAAATGCCTAATCCTGCATAAATAGAACCTCCCGGACTGTTGAAATACAATTGGATATCCCTTCCTGGATCTGCAGTTTCCAGAAATAACAACTGTGCCATGATGATATTGGCAACATCATCGTCAATGGGTACCCCTAAGAAAATAATCCGATCCATCATTAAACGTGAAAATACGTCCATGGTGGCAATATTCAGTTGGCGTTCTTCTATGATATTCGGGGTGATATAACTGTTGGTTGCTGTCTGATACCGGTGGAGGTTCAGACTGCTGATCCCTTTACTTCCGAGGGCATATTTTTGAAATTCATCTTTTAAATTCATAGCTTTTTGTTAAGTTTCAAGGGGTAAAATTACAAAAAAATCTGTGTACGGGCAAGATTATCATTTGGGAATGCAGCGCAGGAACGTTAAAATTATTTGTTATTTTTGAATCCCTGTTATGAAAAAGAAGGCATTAAGTCGTGGATATCTGATATTAAAAAAAGAATTTGGTGTGGTGAAACTCATATTTGGTGTTTTTTCTTAGGACGTAATAAACGGGTCATGGTGAAAGATTGTTTATAGAAGATGAACATGGCGAGTGAAATACCGATGACGAGTGCAAACATAACAAATAAAGTAGTCAGGCCATTGCGGAAGATTTCGACAATCAGTTGTTGTGACTGGGATACATCGTCGCTTTTCATGAATCGGATGAGGGCAAGTACGGTTTTATAGGCATACATTCCTGGAATCATGGGTAATAAGGCCGGAAATGAAAAAACTTCTGCCGGGCATCGGACTAAGCGGGCTGCTGACATACTTAGTATCCCAATCAGAAAAGCAGCAATCAGAGAAGAAAGGGTTAGGTTTAATGGTGTATACCGGAGCAGGTAAAAACGACAGGCATGGCCGATGGCTGCTAAAAGGGCGGCAATGGCTACTGCACGTTTGGGAGGGTTTGAAATCAATGCAAAACCGATAGCGGCAATGGCTGCAAACAGGCCGTCGGTGAGGACTGGTAACCAGAATTCGTTGTTCATAATATATCTTTTCCTAAAATTAATAAAGTCATGGATAAGCCGAGAGCGATACAAATAATTAATATCGTGGCATTGATTGTTCTGGATAAACCGACAAGGACGTGACCTTCGAGTATATCCAGGATAGAATTGATCAGCGGTACTCCGGGAATCAGAAACAGGACGCTGGTACCTAGTGCGATATCTTGGGTGGCCCCTAAATTGCAGAATACTCCGAGTGCGGCAGTCAGGGAAGCGATAAAGGAACAAATAATAAAGATGACCATATGATTCACCTGAAGTTTGGTGAGTTCCTGACGGATAAAAAAGCCGGCCAGGGTGGCAATCCATACCAATCCCATGGCGATCGGATCTCCTCCGAACAAACGGCAAAATGCAGCATTGGCACAGGCAACCAGCAACAGGACCATCCAGCGTGACATACGTGGGGTGTTGACAATGGTATTGAACCGGAGCTGCAGCTCGTGAAGTCCCGGATGGTGGTCATAAGCTTCCCAGCTCACTCATTAGCCGCAACTGCAGCCGCACTCAGGTCTGATATTGTACGGAAGTTTAAAGCCATTGCTGGAATCCGTCGGACGTAAGTTCGTCGGATGGAGTAGTCTTCGGAATGTTTGACGGTCATGGTGATGTTGCGCTGAAAAATGGTCATATCCACTCCAAAGCCAAAAGACTCGGCGATGCGGGTCACGTTTTTTACAATACGTGAAGTATGGCTGCCGACTGCCATCAGTGTGGTGGCGTAATCCAGCAGAAAATTCGATAATTCCTGTATTTTTTTGCTGTGTTCCTGCATGGCTGCGTTTAGAGTTTGATTTCTGCTAAAATTTCGTCTTTACCAACGATTTGGCCGGTTTTGACACATAAACGACTGATTCGGCCTCTGTGAGTGGCGGTAATGATGTTTTGCATCTTCATGGCTTCAAGTATCAAGAGAGTGTCGCCTTTGTTGATTTCCTGACCGTTATCTACTTGGACGTCCAGTATTTTGCCAGGCATGGGAGATTTGATGATTATTGTCGCCAAGTCGCTTTGACGACTGGCCAGTATTTTTTTCCGTTTCAGAGAGAACGGAGTTTCAACAGAGAAAGTATATGCGACACCGTTGAGCAATATTTCGTATTCATTTTGTTTCCGTGAAACAATTTCTACCGGATAACGCAGTCCTTTATAAGATAAGACCAAAAATCCGTCTGCTTCCTCTATCAGGTCGAGGCGTATATTTTGCCGTTTCAAACTGAAATCATAATTATTCTTTGCTGTAAATTCGAATTCCGTTTGTCTGTCGCTGAGAGCGATGTATTTACTGATTTCTTTATTATTCATATTTGGTACTTATAGATTTCTGATTCGTTTGTTCAATACCCAGGGGTCGATTTGTGTGTCGGGACCGATTTCAGGAGTATTTTCGTGTGTGTAGGTATACACGGCGAATAGAGCTGCGAGCAATTCTTCGTGCGGTTCGCGCCAGACCGTCGAATGGAGGCGGGTTTCGATGAAGGAAGTGTCGAAATCACCGTTACGGAAAATTTCGTTGTGTAATACTGCTTTGCAGAAAGGGATTGTGGTACGGATCCCTTTCACATGGAAACGTTCGAGTGCCGAAAGAGTCCGTTCGATGGCTTGTTCGCGGGTGTCTCCGGTGACGATCAGTTTGGCTACCATAGAATCGAAAAAAGGGGTAATTTCTGAACCGGGGGCAATACCGGTTTCAATGCGGATGTGATTGCCTTGTGGTAAACGAAGTTGACGGATAACACCGATACTGGGAGAAAATCCGGCTTGTACGTCTTCTGCGTTGATCCGGCATTCGATGGACCAGCCGTTGAGGTGAATCTGAGATTGACGCAACGGTAATTTCCGGCCCGCAGCGATATTGAATTGTAATTCCACCAGATCGATTCCGGTGATTTCTTCTGTAACCGGGTGTTCCACCTGAATACGGGTGTTCATCTCCATGAAATAGAAATGCTTCTGATGGTCGAGCAGGAATTCCACTGTTCCCAGACTTTGATAGCCTGCCTGTTTTGCCAGTGAGACTGCTGCTGCTGCCATTTTTTTCCGGAGGCGTTCGTCGAGAGCGGGTGACGGGGCTTCTTCCATCAACTTCTGATGTTTACGCTGTATGGAGCATTCCCGTTCGCCCAGATGCACTACATTTCCATAATTGTCGGCTACAATCTGAAATTCGATGTGCTTCGGGTTTTCGAGGTATTTTTCGATAAATACCGAAGGATCGTTAAAGGCTACCTGTGCTTCTGCGGTTGCTATTTTATAAAGTTGTTCGAGTTCATCCTGGTGATGGACAATACGCATTCCTCGTCCTCCTCCGCCCGATACTGCTTTGATAATGACCGGGTAGCCTAGTCGTTTGGCAATTTCCCGGGCTTCGTCGAGGGTATGTACGGCTCCTTGGCTGGCTCCAAGCATGGGGACTCCGCTCTGTGCGGCAATTCCTTTTGCTGCAATTTTATCGCCCATAAGTCGGATGACTTCGGGTGAAGGGCCGATAAAGACGATTCCATTATCCCGGCAGCGTTCGGCTAATTCCGCGTTTTCAGACAGGTATCCATAACCTGGATGTAATGAGTCGATCTTATATTCCCGGGTTAGTCCAACCAATCTGTCGATATCCAGAAATTCCGGTATATTCCCATCGGTTTCCGGGAAATTGATCGCGGCATCAGCAGCTGATAAATATACAGCTTCGGGTTCTTTGGCTGTACGGACGACATAAGTTTTGATGCCCATGCGCCGGGCTGTACGGGCAATTCGGATGGCTATTTCGCCTCGGTTAGCTATTAAAACTGATTTTATCATATCTATTTCATTATCTTTTTATTTTGTCCCCCCTTTTCTTTCGCTTTTATCTTTTTAAAGCGGTATATTTCCATGTTTCCGGCGGGGTAGACTGACTGATTTCTTTTCTAAAGATTTAAGTACCCGGATGATTTTCAGTCGGGTGACGGACGGGTCGATGACTTCATCGATAAATCCTTTTTCGTTGGCGATATAAGGATTGGCAACTTCCTCCCGGTATTGTGCCAGTAATTCTTTTTTCAAAGCAACGGGATCTTCGGCAGCGGCCAGTTCTTTGTGGTAGAGAATGGCGATTGCCCCTTCGGGTCCCATGACTGCGATTTCTGCTGTCGGCCAGGCAAAGTTGTAGTCGCCACCGATCCCTTTGCTGTTCATAACGATATAGGCTCCTCCGTAAGATTTTCGCAGTACGACGGTGATTTTGGGTACAGTAGCCCGGGTGTAAGCATACAATAATTTTGCTCCATGACGGATAATCCCGGCATGTTCCTGATCAGCTCCCGGCAGGAATCCGGGAACGTCTTCAAGAGTAAGGATGGGAATATTGAAACTATCACAGAAATTGATGAAACGGGCAGCCTTGACAGAAGAATTCATATCCAAAGTACCGGCCATCACCTGAGGTTGGTTGGCGACGATTCCGGTTACATAGCCTCCGAACCGGGCCAAGCCGATAATGATATTGGGGGCATAGTTTTCAGCTATTTCCAGAAATTTACCTTTATCGGTGATCAGCCGGATGATATTCCGGACGTCATAAGGTTTGTCGGGATCTTCGGGAACAAGGTCTCTGAGACTTTCTTCTATACGGTCCGCCGGATCGTCGGTGGCCAGATAGGGAGCATTCTCGATATTGTTGGAAGGAAGATAGGAAAGCAGCATTTTCACTCCCCGCAAAGTGTTCTCGTCATCGTTGAAAACAAAATCAGCGACTCCTGATTTGACAGCATGTACTGAAGCCCCTCCCAATTCTTCGGGAGAGATGGTTTCATTCAACACTTGTTTAACGACATTGGGGCCTGTAACAAACATATAACTGGTTGCGGCAGTCATAAAGATAAAGTCGGTGAGTGCCGGGGAATAAACGGCGCCGCCTGCTGCCGGACCCATGATCACCGATATTTGGGGAATGACCCCGGAGGCCAGTACATTGCGGCGGAAAATACCGGCATATCCGGCCAGACTGGCCACTCCTTCCTGTATGCGCGCTCCTCCCGAATCGATCAGGCCTACAACAGGAGAACCTGTTTTCAGGGCCATATCCTGTACTTTTATAATTTTGGCAGCGTGTACAGAACCCAATGATCCTCCCTGAACATTGAAGTCCTGGGAATAGGCAAATACCTGTCTGCCGTTTATATTTCCAAATCCGGTAATAACTCCGTCTCCATAGGAACGTACTGTTTTACCGAAAGAGGTGGTGGCCGATGGAGAATAAGCATCGACTTCCTCGAAGGTGCCTTCATCAAAAAGAAATTCTATCCGTTCCCGGGCTGTCAGTTTGCCGCGGTTGTGTTGTTTTTCTTCATATGCTTCGCCGTATTGCCGGGCTAAGGCTTCCTGTCTCGCCAGGAATTTTTCAAACGATTTTCTCATGCTAAGTCAGTTTACATCTATTGATTGCTTTATTATTCTGGCAATCTCTTTTTAAGATTCGTAAGTGTAGCCGATTGATAATTACTCGTTAATCATCGATTGTTACCGTTGAGCATGGCTTAAACTTAGCTTTCACAAAATAAAGAATACGCAGGGGTATATTTACCCGGACGGGTGTCGGTCTGATAAGGGCTGACTCTGGCTTTATTCCGCGAAAGCATTGTCAATTCGCTGAGGCAGGTATCCTGACTTTCACCGTTTTAGCCGTCCTTCCCGTCTTATGCTGACAGTGGACATGATTGGCCGAACTTTTATGGTGATTACAGTTGCGCGACAGTCCGTGATTTTCACACGGTTCCCTATTCTCCCCATCGTAATGAGGCACCTGAGCGATCTGATTTACATCTTGTAAAGAACTTCAATGGGACAAAAGTATAAAAAATCTTTTATCCGTTGAAATTTTAATAAAGTCTTTCCCTTTTATTCTGTCTGATAGTTGATTATCAGGTAGAAAAGAGTAGTATATTATTAAGAGAAGATTAACTTCTAAAGTTTAAGATAAGTAATTTATTCGTTTCAATTTTCGTGTTAGTAAATGAATAGCCCTGCTGCTGTAAGCTTCTTAAACTTTATAGAATTTCGACTAATTTAATCAAACAAAATTGAGGGAAATAATTTACTTTGGACGGCTTCCTGCAACTTTTAGTTGGCGGGGGCTTTTCGTGTTTTGTAAAGAAAGGCATTTTTTGTATTTTTACGCTTCAATGGAAACAAAGGGATACCTTCAGGTTTATACCGGAAACGGTAAAGGTAAGACAACGGCTGCATTCGGTCTGGCGGTCCGTGCTTTGTGTGCTGGTAAACGGGTGTTTATCGGGCAGCGGGACACGGGGACAGAGGTGGTGATTACCGGGCGTTATGCTTCCGAAGCTTTGCTGGCTTTGGCTGACCTCGTAACAGAAATGCGTGAAGTGAAACATTATTATACCCGGGGAGTATTGTCCCGGGATGGATTTGATCATTGAGATATGGATAGATTGATGCGGTTTTGGTTGCTGGGGCTGTTGTTGGCTCTTGGGGTAGGTTGTAAAAGTAAGCATTCGGCTTCTGCAGGAGACGCTTTGTACGCGCTCCGGATGGAATATGCCGGGCGGGTTCGGATAGATTCGAGTGAACATTATATATTGGTGCGGGTGCAAAACCCTTGGGATACGGCCCGGATTTTACATACCTATGTTTTGGTCGGCCGGGAAACTGAATTGCCGGAAGAATTGCCTGAAGGAACCTTGGTCCGGACGCCGGTG
>URJC01000138.1 GCA_900548135.1 uncultured Odoribacter sp.
CAAAAACTTCCCACCTGCAATCTGCCGTAACAAATTATAGACATTTCCCCGATTACGTTCACCAAAGATTACGGTAGGCCTCAAAATATTGACATTCCAGTCGGGATGTGTCCGGAACCATTCCTCCAGCACCTGCTCCGCCTGCCATTTACTCTTTCCGTAATGATTAAAAGGAGCCTTGGGATGTTTTTCATCCGGATTCTTCTTATTCAATCCATATACAGCCACTGAAGATGTAAAAACAATCCGCTTAATCCCATTAGCTTCCATTGCGGCCAAAGTATTTTGCATCCCACCCACGTTCACGTCATAATAAAGTGAAACAGGCGATACATCATCCCGGTGTTCCGCCGCCAGCAGTACAACTAACTCTGTGCCCTTTAGCAATTCCGTCAACTTCTCCTTATCTCTCACATCTCCTATCGTCGTAACTTCCGGAAAAAAATAGCTTTGTTGCTTATCTATATTTAATATCTCAAAATCCCCCTGTTTCAATAGGTCAATTAAGCGCGTTCCCACAAAACCGGAACCGCCAATAAGTGTTACTTTCATAAATTATCATGATTTAAAAAAAGTATTCCGTATATGGATACTTTCTATTATTATAAACAACAAAATCCTAATGCTTTACAATCTCTTCATAGACCCGTTCATATCCCTGTAGCATCTTATCTACGGTAAACTTTTCTATATAAGTCCTACGAGCCTGACTAGAAAGTTCCGAATATCTTTCCGAATCACCGAGAACCATCTGAATTTTAGGGACGATAGCTTCTACCCGGTTAGCCACTGCATAACCATTGCTCCCGTCCAACAACTCCGGAATCCCTCCCACTTTTGAGGCAATGACAGGCTTTCCAAAGGATAAAGCCTCAATAATACTCATTGGAAGACCTTCAAAGTCGGAAAGAAGCACTAAAACGTCCGCATACCTCAATAAGAGGGAGGCCATGGGTATTTGTCCCAACAAGAATACATTTTTTCCTACCTTATGTTCCTTTGCATTACCGATCCAAACAAAAGCATATTGCGATAACTGTCTGGCAACATCAATAAACAGATCGATTCTTTTAGGCGAATCGTCACGGGCAATGCACATAACGACTTTAGTATATTGCAATTTAATCGCTTCAAATTTTTCTTTTACCGGCTGTGAAATTATTTCTTCCTCCTGTTCAAAATAATCCGTGATACCATTATACACGAAAGTCACATGTTTTGTAATCCCTTCTGTATATAAATTTGTCTCGTCATACTTACTTACTCCCACTATTTTCGCACACCTGCCTTTTAGTAATTTTTCCACGGGAAGAAAAGAACGGTTAGCCACACGGATCGAATCAAAACCATGCACTGTATAGATTGTTTTACAAGGCTTGAAGGCCACACGTCCCAATGCTCCGATTTTTGAAGAATGTAAATGCACCACGTCCGGGCGATATTTTATCCTGTAATAGATCAATTTGATTAAAACAATAATATCTAAGGCCGAGATTGCCCTTTTCAGTTGAGGAATGCCTATTACTTTCACCTCAGGCTTTAAGGCCTTCCATGCTTCTTTTGAATCGGACGATATAACCCAAACCTCATTGTTTTCAACCTGGGCATTGGCGAGATTAACCACAACGGACTGAGCCCCACCCACAGAGGACAGGGTAATAACATGAAAAATACGCATATACACCTGATTATAAAAATTTTAACAATAAAAAACGATCAGACTCTCTTTATTTCAACATCTCATGAATAAGAATATCCCTTATTCAATTTAGCGGCGATAAGTATTTTAATCCATACCCTTTATACCGAATGCAACAGGACAGATTTAAGAAATGCTACAAAAGAGAGAGTCAAATTTATCGTGAACAACATTTATACGATAGCCTGTTATCTTTAATACCCCTGTCTTTTTTCTATAATATCGAGATTAGCCCAAAAGACACAAACGGTTATCTTTAAACTATATTCATTCAAAATATGTATCATTTCGTAATGACGGGACTGAATTTTCTGGGGAAATAAAAAAACGGAGGAAGAATCCTCCGTTTATCATTTAAAAGAAATCGAATAATCAGTCACCCTATTTCTTTAATTTAAGCAACAATCTGAATACAGGCATAAGGAACCTTGCAATCCGGCAGCGATATCCCCGCCCGTCCACAACACACAGGCCCTGATAAAAGTTAATGGTATGTATTCCCCGGCAGTATTTTGAAGAAGATGGAAAAATTTCCACCACTGTATGTTCCTTGAATTCCTTTTCCGACAATACATCGACCATCTGTATTTTTATACTGCTTCCATAACCATTTTTACAATTTTGTACAGGACGGTATAGAGAGCCGTTATATTCGATAAAATTTCCGGCAGGCCGGGAATCCTCGATTGTCGTGGAAGAGTTTAAATCTTTCAGGCAACGATACCCTTTATCAGGGCATTCGGATTGAAATATCATCAACTTGTCATTTGTCACATCAGGAGTTAAAAACAACCAGTATTTTCCAGCATATCCGGTAAGCGTTGCATCCGCCAACCAATTTATGTGGTAAACATCCCGGATCTCTTCCGGCGGCAGCATATCTCCATAATAGGTCGTTGTGTGATCTTTTAAATGAAATTCGTATAAACTCAAGCGTTGTCCTGCACCGTTTTCAGGATATATGAACAATTTTTCTTTCCATCGCAATAAAATCGGATACGATAAATGCGTATCGAGTTCCAATACGATCTTATGCTCTACGATCTTCAACTCTTTTGCATCGATAGTCAGCAAAACGATTCTCCCTTTGCCTGTCTTATAAAGATATTCTTCCACCAATACTTCCAGCCTCTCTTCTGTCGCAGAAAGAAAAAAGGGATCGGCAAAAAAACGGTCTTTATAAGAATGTTTCAGCCACTGTACCCGCTCTATTTTTTTCTTCCCTTCCAATAATTCTCCGGGCTCACATTTTATAAAACCGATATTCCAGACACTATGTTCAAAATATTTTATTACCGAGTACAACATCGAACGAATTTATTTTTAATAAGTTGAAACAATTTATGAATCATCCTTCTCATTCCTTGTGAAAACAGATATAATAGCCCTCCATATACAATTACAGTCGTAAGGAAAATCAAGAAACCGTTAATAAAGAAATAATAATAATTGGAGTACGGATATCCGATAAACAGGCTGACACATCCCTTCACAACCAGGAAACTGATTACCATTAAAGTTAGATACAGAGCTATCTTTTTCCAATAAGGGAAAATCCTTTCTTTAAACCCGCAACGATGCAGGAAAATGGGACGCCAGATACAGACAATGGCCCCGAGGCTTACGGTCGTCCCTAAAACAACTCCTATTAAACCGAATTTATACCCTAAGCCGATTGAAATCGTTAAATTCAATATAGCTTCGGTAATCGGAGCCCACGTGTCTTTATAAAGGATATAACCATTCAAAAACAATTCCACCGGAAGCCGGAAAATAGTGATAGAAGAATTGAACAAAATCAGATAAAATATGACCGGGTCAACAATATACTGCTTTCCCAACCAAAGCTCAATGAAAGGTTCGGTCAGAAAAATCAAACATATTACGATCACTCCTCCGATATAAAAATAAAAAGAAGTCAATTCGAAAAATAATGCCTTTATAGTTTCTTTATTCCCTTCTGCTATCAAATTACCGACTCCGGCATATAATCCATTGGACGCAACAACGAACATCAGGGTTATGCTCCCGATCAATATAAGATAATTGTTATACAATGTAACAATGGCAAAAGAAGAAGTTACGGCAAAAAGTATAATATTTCCAGTTTGCGATAAAACGAATCCGGATAAACGGTGGGGAATGATCTGCTTTATCTTTACAAACATATCTTTATACTCCTTGCAAACCGTTTTTCCACGAAGGAAGTCCGATTTCAACCAAGGATATATCTTTGTGACCTGCCCATTGATCCAAAAACCATAAGATATACCGAAAATGAATTCTATGCCTAACCAAACGATATATCCGAAATCCAAAAAGCGAAGAGCGACGATCTGGCAAATAACTTTTACGATATTAAAGATCTTCGTCCAAGTAACAATGACATAATCCCGCTGGTCGGCTGTCAATAGAATTTGCTTGTAACTAATGAAGTAACTAACCAGGTTCGTAGAGAGAAAAACAAAGTAGGCCAGATAAATATAGGGCATGTCGATCCCTTTACCCTCGAAAAAAGTAGGTAAGAAGAAAATAATAACGATCCCTATCCCCAGAATGACGTAGCCGATAATATGATAGAGATAATTGAATATAGAAATAATATCACTGATAGCTTCCTTATCTTGCCGGTAAAGCGGCTTATAAAGGGCTGTCGCTATCGCGGAAGTCACTCCCAATTCGGCCAGATTCAAAAATCCTAAAATATTGACGATCGTAGTATTTAGACCGACGATATTTTCTCCAAGATAATCTATAAAAATTTTTCTGGAAAAAAATGCCAGCAGCATCGATATAAGATAAAATATCAATGTTACCGTAACATTTTTTATTCCTTTTTCCTGTCTTGACATGAACGAACTAAATTTTTAAATAAACTACACCACTTAAATGCTACCGTATCGATCGAAAAATTTTTACTCTGTTCTATTGCATTTAAAGCTAACCGCTCCCGATAAGCCTTGTCCACAATCAGACGATGCAAATCCTCTGCATAAGCATCCAGATCGTTATCGGGAATAATCAGCCCGCTTTCCCCGTGGACAATAATATCGTGCACAGCGTCAAAACTATCCATTGCCATAGGAACCACGCCCATTTGCTGAGCCTCGGTCAAAGTCACGCCAAAACCTTCAAATAACGATGTCATTAAAAAAACAGCAGATTTTCTATAATAATCCAATGGATTCCGACGCCCTTCAAAGGATATGTTTTTCAATCCCAAACGCCGGGAGAGTTCCAGATATAAATCTTTATCGTCCCCGTCACCCACAATAACAAGTTTCCAATCCGCAACACCCTTACTCTCTATCCTGTGCCATATTTCCAAAACGTAAGAAAGTCTTTTTACACTTTCTTCAAACCTCGCCACGACAAGCACCGTTTTTTCCTTGTTCTGCACTCCTCCGGCATCGATAAACTCGTCATAGGAAAGCGGATTGGGAATTACCGTAAATTTACCGGTATCCTTTATCCGGTAAAAATCCATATAATTTCTCCTGTTCGCCTCAGTCAGGGCAACAAAAGCATCGGAACGGTCATATATAAAATGATTGTACTTTTTAAATTTGTGATAAACATACGACAGATATACCGGCTTAAAGCACTTGATAATTCTTTCTTTGCAATTCCGGGGCTTTTCTCGTTCTATATATTTTTTCAGATTATAAAAAAATTGTCCGGGCAAACCGTGAACGGCACTGATCAGCCGACAGTCCGTCCCCCGTTGCGCTGCATATACCAATTTAAACAATTCGATATTCCATACCACCTGAAACAGAAGAATATCGATTCGCTTGCTCACTATATATTCCCTGATTTCCGAAATAGCGGTTTTGTTGTTTTCTACGACAATATAGCCGTCGAAAACCTCCAAATTCCGGCATTGCTTTTCGATAGCGGTACATAAGCAATAGCACTTCATTCCGCATTTCTCTCTAAAATAACGACTCAACCGGATCGATACGTTCGAAATACCTCCCCTTTCAGGATAAGGGAAATATTCAAAACAAAACAAAATATTCATCCCAGATTCATTCATGTACAAAAGCCGAACAAGTTTCCCATAATTTCTTTTCCAATACCCGATATTTCTCAGAATTTTTCAGAACACTATCCCATTTTAAAACTCCCGGATATGGAAACGAAAAAATCTTGCATTTATTTATACTTACCGATGCAAGTTGGAACAACTCTCCCAAACCACCGAAACGGCACTGGCTAATACTATTTTCATCGGTATTATTTATGTATATTACCGGAGTTCCCAGCCCTAAACAGGGAAGAGCACAATGAATACGCGAAGTGATAACATACCGGGCTGAAGCGTATTTACGCAATAAATCATCGGCTAAAGCAAATCTCTTCGTGTCGTCCGGATATTCACTAACTTTATAAAAATGAGTAATATAAGTAGCCTTTAACATGACCTCTTTAGAAATCACATTTTTAAACGTCCGGTAAAAACGAAGTAATCGTATTCCATATTTTAAATTCTCTTTATTTATAAATCCGTTCCCAGAATTCCATTCTATATACTTTTTCCCGATTTTCTTTAAAGTGAAGAAATGAAAAACAAAAGTGAAGAAATAAGATAAAACTTCTTTCATCGTCGGTCTTTCGGTACTATAATGCTCCACGATCGGATCTACAATATATATTGTATCAGAACGTTCCTGCGATTTATAAGTCCTACCTAAAGTTAAAGTCAAACATCCGGAATAATATGCCCCGATGCGGTGGGACTGGAAAAACTGCCGGGTGCTGGTATCCCTGCATCCTATGGGAGCATGAGCTTTAAAATAACGGAGATTTTCAGGCGTAGCCATCTGTTCCCTGACCGAATTGTTTAAATGAAAAGAAACAAATAAAGGATCAATATCTTCCGATGGCGGCCAATTTCCCGGATGATGCATAAACCAGCCGTTCAGGATCAGTTTTAAGGTTTCTCCCTTATACTCGTTTAATGCTTCCCTATTTAAAAAAAGGTAGCCCTTATCTTTTACAAATTGTAATGCAGCTAAACTTTGTATATAGTCTCCAATATTGAAACGGGCTTGTTCGTTCCCCGTCGGTTGGCAATAGGTCAGTATTCC
>URJC01000139.1 GCA_900548135.1 uncultured Odoribacter sp.
GAAGTGATACACCTATAGAAAAAAAGAGAAACATAAACTACCAGAGATTGAACATTAAAATACACTATATGCTAAAAAAAAGTTTTATTACAACCACACTCATTTGTGCATGTTCCGGTCTTTTCGCACAAACCATAACTGAGAAAGACTTACAGGAAATTCAAGCTAGTTTTAAAAAGGATGCCGGTACAAAAGCCATCCAGAATATTCTGACAACAGATAAAAATATTAAAGACAATGCTTTAAACCGGGAATTGCAGGGCAAAATTGACCATTATTTCAAATATCGGGTCAACGTTAAAGGAATTACCAATCAGGAAAGTTCCGGACGTTGCTGGATGTTTACTTCCATGAATGTTCTCCGTCCCATCGTGATGGAGAAATATAACCTCAACCAATTTGATTTTTCACACAACTACCTGTACTTCTGGGATATTTTTGAAAAGTCAAATCTTTTTCTGGAGAATATCATCGCAACAACTGACAGACCCATGGACGACCGTACAGTAACCGAATATTTCAAATCTCCTGTAGGTGACGGAGGGGTATGGAATTTATACTACAATGCAGCCATTAAATATGGTGTTGTCCCTCAGGAAGTAATGCCTGAAACGGCCCATTCTAATAATACCAGCCAAATGGTGAACCTAATCAATGAAAAATTGCGGTTAGGCGGGTTCAGCCTCAGAGAAATGGCCTTACAAGGTAAAAAAGTGAAAGAACTACGAAAACCAGCCATATTGAAAGATGTATACCGTATTTTGGCATTGTGTTTAGGTGAACCACCTCATCAATTTACCTGGAGGTACAAGGACAAAAACGGTAACATCCAGACACTTGCCAATTATACCCCTAAACAATTCTATCAGGAGATTACTCCGGCCGATTATAGCCCGGAAAATTATATCATGATCATGAATGATCCGACCCGGGAATATTATAAAATTTACGAAATTCAAAACTATCGCAACACCCAGGAAGGTATCAACTGGATCTACCTGAACCTGCCTAATGAAGACATTAAAGTAGCTGCCCTGGCATCCATTAAAAACAACGAAGCCATGTACGCTTCCTGTGATGTAGGCAAACAATTCAACCGTAACGAAGGTATCCTCGATCCGGATATGTACGACTATGAATCCCTATTCGGCGTAAAACTGAATATGGACAAAAAAGCCCGCATTCTAACCCGTCAAAGTGGTTCTTCCCATGCCATGACCCTTATTGGCTGTGATACTGACCAAAATGACAAACCTGTAAAATGGGAATTCGAAAACAGCTGGGGAGCCGGTAACGGACACAACGGTTATCTGACCTTTACTGATAAATGGTTTGATGAATATATGTTCCGGATTGTAATACACAAAAAATACCTGGACGAAAAAGCAAAACAAGCCCTCAAAGGCAAACCGGTGCAACTGCCCGTATGGGATTATATGTACTAAAAGAATCATAGGGTCAAAAGTTTGCTTTTGACCCTATTGATTTATAACTTATATACCAAAACAGTTGCATAGGCAGACACCCCTTCTTCCCTACCCTCAAATCCCAATAGCTCAGTCGTGGTTGCTTTTATCGACATATCGTCCATTTCCAGCCCCAGGATATCAGCCAAACAATGACGCATATCGTCAATAAAAGAACGGATTTTGGGTCGCTGCAAACAGATCACACTATCGACATTACTGATGGCATAGCCCCTATTCTCAATCAGATTTTTCGTTTTCTGCAAAAGAACTTTACTATCTATCCCTTTATAAGCCGGACAAGTATCCGGAAAATGCTGGCCAATATCTCCCATACCAGTCGCTCCCAAAAGTGCATCACATATGGCATGTATCAACACATCCCCATCTGAATGGGCTATACAGCCTTTCTCATGTTCAATCTTTATTCCGCCCAACCAGAAATCCCTCCCGGTTTCTAAACGATGGACATCTATTCCAATACCTGTTTTTATTTTCATATCATCTGTTATTCCGTCTGTATAAGCCGCTTTTCTGTGTCAAAAATACAAATAATTTCAACACAGAAGCATATATCAACGAACAATACACCGGAAGTATCAAAAACAATTACAAAGGTTTAGGTAAAGGCAAAAGAGACCATACAGTAAAATAAAATAACCCATTATAAAAGAAGCAATCTGGTACAAAAAATGCTATACAGCCAAAGAGAATAGGGATTATATATTTCTTAAGCAGAAATTATTTTGAACATTGCTACGATAAACGTAACTTTATCGCATCATTTAAAGCAAACTTTAGTCATCAACACCGTGAACGACAGATTAGTCATAATACCCACTTACAACGAAAAAGAAAACATAGAAAACATCATTCGTTGTGTTATTTCCCTAAAGCCAGGTTTCGACATATTGATTATAGAAGACAATTCTCCCGATGGGACAGCTACCATTGTCAAAACCCTGCAACAAGAATTTTCCCAGTTACATCTCATTGAACGGAAAGGTAAGTTAGGTTTAGGAACGGCTTATATCGCAGGATTTAAATGGGCCTTAGCGCATGGGTATAATTATATTTTTGAAATGGATGCAGATTTCTCGCATAATCCCCGCGACTTAGTACATCTGTACGAAGCTTGTGTCAATGGCGCAGATATGTCAATCGGTTCCCGCTACGTCACAGGTGTCAATGTAGTCAACTGGCCCATGAGCCGCGTATTGCTCTCCTATTTTGCCTCCAAATATGTACGGTTTATAACAGGGATGCAAGTACACGACGCAACTGCTGGTTTTGTTTGTTATACCCGGAAAGTGCTTGAAACCATCAATCTGGATAAAATACGTTTTAAAGGTTATGCTTTCCAGATTGAAATGAAATTTACAGCCCGGACGCTGGGTTTTAAGCTAAAAGAAGTTCCTATTATATTCACTGACAGAACATTGGGAACATCTAAAATGAGCAAAGGAATCATTAAAGAAGCTGTATTCGGAGTGATTACCATGAAATTCAGAGCTTGCTGCGGAAAAATCAAAGCCAGAACTTTCAAAGATAAATAAGCCAATTAAACAATATAACCTGTAACAAATATCTCCATGAAAAAACTGATCAAAGGTGGCACATTAATCAATGAAGGACAACAATTCAAAGCTGATATTATACTGGAAAATGACCGGATTCAGTCGATTATTCCACAAGCAGAAAACGTAGATGGTGAAGTTATCGATGCTACAGGTTGTTTTGTTATTCCCGGAGTTATTGACGATCAGGTACATTTCCGGGAACCGGGACTTACCCATAAAGGTAACATCGCCGAAGGTAGCCGGGCTGCTGCCGCAGGAGGAGTAACCTCATTTATGGATATGCCTAATGTCCTTCCTCCAACCACAACCCGACAGTTACTCGAAGAAAAACAGCAGATTGCCGCCCGTAATTCATTGATAAACTATTCTTTTTATCTGGGAGCAACAACTGAAAACATAGAAGAAGTCAGAAAAGCAGATATCCGGACAACCTGCGGTATAAAAGTATTTATGGGATCATCTACAGGCAATATGCTGGTTGACAGTATTCCTGCCCTGGAACGTTTATTTGCTGAATCTCCTCTTCTGATAGCCACTCATTGTGAAGACACTCCAATCATAAACCACAATCTGGCCCTATACAAAGAAAAATACGGAGATCATATTCCCCCCTCCTGTCATCCTCTGATCCGCAGCCGTGAAGCTTGCTTTAAAAGTTCTTCATTAGCTGCTTCTTTAGCACGTAAGTACGACAGTCGCCTGCATATCCTGCATCTGAGCACTGCCGAAGAAATCGCTCTTTTAGATCAAGGTGCCCGCCAAAAGAAAAAAATCACAGGTGAAGTATGCGTACATCATCTTTGGTTTAATGACCAGGCCTATTTGACAGAAGGGAATTTCGTCAAATGGAATCCGGCCATCAAAACTGAGGCAGACCGTCAGGCACTTATTAAAGCGGTTAATACGGGAACGATAGAGGTCATTGCCACAGATCATGCTCCTCATACCCTGGCAGAAAAAAGCGGCCCCTATACCAAAGCTGCCAGTGGAGGCCCTATGGTCCAGCATTCCTTAACGGTGATGCTGGAACTGGCAGAACAAGGAGCCATTTCTATTGAAAAAATCGTTGAAAGAATGTGTCATGCTCCTGCCGAACTGTTCCAGGTTGAAGAACGCGGATTTTTGCGACCAGGCTATAAAGCCGATATTTGTATCTTCAAAAAAGAATCCTGGACTGTCAATAAAGACAACATCCTGTATCAATGCGGCTGGTCGCCACTAGAAGGCCAAAATCTGAATTATAAGGTACAATATACGCTTGTGAATGGGAAAGTAGTCTACGATAAAGGCAGATTTAATTCAGAAAACCACGGAGAACTACTGACCTTTAAGAGATAAAATCAAACCAGGTACGTCAGGAAACAAGCACACAATAACAAGGCAAACATCACATTACCTAAAATAGCAATCCGCTGGGTGAGAAAATACTGGGCATAAATGAATGAAAGCGGTAAGGCTATCATATACATGAAATCATAGTAATTCCCAGGAATGAAGAAAAGCGTCAGGGACAGAAAAAACAGCATAGACACTAAAGCCAATATCCCCCTGCGGTGACTTACAATCAGAATAGAGTACTTCACCGACAAATTATACAAGGCCACCAGTAATAACAGCAAAAGCATTCCTAAACGCACCAACTCTATAAAAGGGAGATGCTGGATATATTCCCCAACCCAAAGATTTTTCACAAAAATATCCGGTAACAACGCTAAACGATCAGTCCGGAAATAATAAAATACCAGAAACACAACAGGCGTCAGAAACCCCACTAATAAGGCCATAATATCTTTCAAAGTAGATCGCCCGGAAAAGAAAAGTACACAAAATGCCCACACTACCAATAAGACAAACTTCGGATATATAGCCACAGCTAACATAATCAATGCCCCAAAATCAAATAAGGCATGATTGCATTTAATATTATTAATAGCCAATTGCAATCGTTCGGTAGCCAACCCGACAATGAATACCGCCACCAACAGGTAATCAAAACCCAGATTTACCATGATCCCGGATGTCAGCAACACATAGATCAAGGAAGGTAAAGTCGTGGTTTGATACAATAATTTGAATCTCTCATTGAGAAAGAAAATCAGATAGGCAATCCCCAACATCGCCAAAAAACCAATCACAGTCAGCCAGAACTTATCCAGGTCATTTATAAATGCAATATTGATACATCCTTTCACATGCACCACATTCACCGGCTCATCAGGAAAATATTCGCTAACAAAAGCAATTGCCATTACTAAGAATGGCAATATAAAGAGCATGTATAAACGTCTGGATTTTAAAAACTCATTCATGGGATGAAGCAAAAGGTTACAATATCTGAACATTCAGTTTTGGTTTTCACTGTTATTTAACAGTAAAACTCCCGCTACTCCCAATCTTTAATTTCAATAAGTCCTGTCCGATATCCCGGCGGTAATTCATATTCTTAAAATGCAACAAACCTACGTTCTTATAAGATAGTTGTAAAGCCTGCTCCATTTTTTCTCCGAAGGAACTGACTGCAATCACCCGGCCGCCATTGGTCACCACTCTCCCATCCACACACTTCGTTCCGGCATGAAAAACAATACTGTCCTTCACCCTCTCACAACCGGTAATCTCATTTCCCTTCTCATAGCTACCCGGATACCCACCAGCCACCAACATAACAGTCGTACAATAACGTGTATCCAATTCAAATGCCACCTCTGCCAAATTACCTTTAGCCACTGCTTCAAAAAGATCTAATATATCGGTCTTCAACCGCGGCATAACCACCTCAGTTTCCGGATCTCCCATACGAACGTTATACTCTATCACCGCAGGCTCTCCCCCTTTATTCATCAAACCAAAAAAGATAAATCCCCGGTAATCAATCCCATCCTTTTTCAAGCCTTCGACTGTGGGACGGACAATCCGCTCCTCCACTTTTTTATTAAAAACTTCATCGGCAAAAGGCACTGGAGAAACAGCTCCCATCCCACCTGTATTCAAACCGGTATCTCCCTCACCCACTCGTTTATAATCTTTGGCAGAGCCTAATATTTTATAATCTTTACCATCTGTAATAGCAAATACCGAAATTTCTATACCCTGCAAAAATTCTTCGATAACGACCTGATTACTGGCTTTTCCAAATTTTCCATCCAACATATGTTGCAGTTCCTGCAACGCTTCTTCCAAATCATTCAAGATGAGAACTCCTTTCCCTGCAGCCAAACCATCTGCTTTTAAAACATAAGGAGGCTGTAAAGCAGACAGGAAATGCCGGCCTTCTGCAATATTTTGTGCAGTAACTGTCATATAACCAGCCGTTGGGATACCATGCCGCATCATAAATTGTTTGGCAAAATCCTTACTACCTTCCAGAATAGCCCCATCTTTCCCCGGGCCGATAATCATCACCTTCCGGAAACGTTCATCCGCCTCCAGATAATCCCGGATCCCCTCAACCAAAGGATCCTCCGGCCCGACCACCAACATCTGTATGTCCTTATCTGCAATAAAATCTGCTACCGCTGCAAAATCATTCACAGCCAGATTCACATTCTCAGCGATTTCACCAGTACCTGCATTTCCGGGAGCTACATATAATTTTTCCAGTTTCGGACTTTGCACTATTTTCCACGCCAAAGCATGTTCACGTCCTCCACTTCCCAACAATAAGACTCTCATATTTTTATCTTATAAGATTACTATAAATACTATACAAAAGTAATAATAA
>URJC01000140.1 GCA_900548135.1 uncultured Odoribacter sp.
TAGGACACAAGATTTTCATTCTTGTAACACGAGTTCGATTCTCGTACTGACTACATCAAGAAGTTGAATTTTTATATTTGTAGAGATGGCAAATCATAAATCATCAGAAAAAAGAATCAGACAGACTGCAACTAGAAGAGCAAGTAATCGTTATTATGCAAAAACTACCCGTAATGCAGTGAAGAAATTGCGTATGACGAGTGATAAGGCTGTTGCTGTAGAGCTTCTTCCGAGAGTTGTTGCTATGTTGGATAAATTGGCAAAGAAAAATGTTATCCACGATAATAAAGCTGCCAATTTGAAATCTAAATTAGCCTTACACGTAAACAAACTGTAATTTGTTTGTTTCTGCGTCCCGATATACAGGAGATGGGTTGTTTCCCATCTCCTTTCTTACTATATAATATAAGGTATTCAGGTAGAGGTTTTATGGCTTTTCTCTTTTTTGTTTCCTGAAATTTTCTTAAATTGTTTATCCTAAATTTCTGTGCTATGGATGAACAATATCTACCTATGAAGTCGTGGGCTGAAGATGAACGGCCCCGTGAAAAACTCTTGCAGAAAGGAGTGACAGCCCTTTCACTGAATGAATTATTTGCCATTTTGTTGCGTTCAGGAGTTGGGGGGGAATCTGCTTTAGATGTTGCCCGGCGGATATTGGCAGATAATAATAACAATTTGAATGAATTGGCATGTCGTGGAGTCCGTGAATTGGTGAACCGATACAAAGGGGTGGGAGTGGCAAAAGCGGCTGCGATTGTGGCTGCAATGGAAATTGGACGAAGACGGAAACCAATGGGACAGGAGCAAAAATCAGTAATCCGTTTTAGTAAAGATGCTTTTTTATATATCCATTCGTTTATTGCTGATCTGGAACATGAAGAATTCTGGGTGATTTATCTGTCACATGGTAATAGGATCAAGGGATGTGAATGTATGTCTTCAGGGGGAATGGATGGAACTGTAATTGATGTACGCATGCTTTTCCGGAATGCTTTGGATATAAAAGCTACCAATATCATTATTGCCCATAATCATCCGGGAGGTTCACTGACGCCTAGTTCTTATGATGAAATGATTACCCGGAAGATATATGAGGGAGGAAATTTATTGGACATCAAACTTTATGATCATATTATTGTTGGAGGAGATAGTTATTATAGTTTTGCAGATGAAGGATTGTTGAAATTTTTGAGCAGAAAGCAGAAATGATAAGCTTGTGTCACAATGGCAGCTGTTTAGAACGTATTGTGGCAGTTTTTGGTATTGGCAAAGTTTTTGCTTAGTTTTGCTTTAGTAATTTTTATAGTATCCGTAGATGCTTTTTTTGCGTTAAACTTGTTATGAAATAATATAATAAAAATAAAATGGCCATGTCTAAAGAAGTAAAAGATAAGCAAGAGCAGGAAGAACTGAATGAAGTACATGAAGGAAAGGATGTATATGAAAATAAAAAGGCGGTAAAGAAAGAGGGGCAGAAAACAGAAGAAAAGCATTCCGGAGAGAAAAAGGAGGATAAAACACACCAGATTGAGGAATTGGGACAAAAGTTAGCTGAAATAAACGATAAGTATTTGCGTTTGTCGGCTGAGTTTGATAATTACCGGAAACGTACTTTAAAAGAGAGAATGGAGCTGACCAAGAGTGCGGGGGAACAGATTCTGGAACGTATTTTACCTGTTATGGATAATTTTGAAAGAGCTTTGAAAAGTATGGAAACAGCGACAGATGTGCCGGCTTTGCGCGAAGGAGTGGAATTAATTTATTCTAATTTCAAAGATTTTCTCGGGCAGAATGGCGTAAAAGAAATGGAATGTCTGCACACGGATTTTGATCCTGAAATGCAGGAAGCTGTGACAAAAATTCCTGCACCTTCGGAGGATTTAAAGGGAAAAGTGGTGGATTGTATTCAAAAAGGTTATACCTTGCACGATAAAGTGATTCGTTTTCCGAAAGTCGTTGTCGGAGAATAATCTGTGAAGATAGGTAATTGTGAGGGAAAGTGCTGTATAAGACTGTGTGCTTGTTTTGGAGTGTTAATATCGGATGACTTGAAAATATATGATCCGGATTTTGGAACGAATGTCCGTTCTAAAATCCGGAGTCATCAATTGTAAATGAATAATGGCAGAAAAAAGAGATTATTACGAGGTACTGGGAGTTTCCAGGAATGCTGATGCGTCGGAGATAAAAAAGGCTTACCGGAAGCTTGCTTTGCAGTTCCATCCGGACCGAAATCCCGGAGATAAGGAAGCAGAAGAAAAGTTCAAAGAGGCAGCAGAAGCATATGATGTATTGAGTAACGAGGAGAAAAGACGTCGTTATGATCAGTTTGGACATGCCGGAATGGGTAATGGTGCTGGTGGTTTCGGCGGTGGAATGAGTATGGATGATATTTTTGCTCATTTTGGGGATATTTTCGGAAGTTTCGGAAGTTTCGGAAGTTTTGGTGGTGGAGGACGTTCTACACGCCGTGTAAACAGAGGGACGAACCTGAGGGTGAAAGTGAAGATGACTCTTGAAGAAGTAGCCACTGGAGTAGAGAAAAAAATTAAGGTAAAGAAATATGTAGCCGATAGCCATTGTCATGGAACAGGTGCTAAGGACGGAAATTCGTTTACGACTTGTTCTACTTGTCATGGGTCCGGACAGGTGACCAGGGTACAGAATACAATATTGGGTCCTATGCAGACAACTTCAACCTGTCCCACGTGTGAAGGAGAAGGAAAGATTATTAATGATAAATGTCCTCATTGTAATGGTGAAGGAGTACAACTGTCTGAGGAAGTGATTACCCTGAATATTCCTGCCGGGGTAGCCGATGGGATGCAGCTATCATTAAGTGGTAAAGGAAATGCTGCACGGCGGGGAGGAGTAAATGGGGATCTGATTGTGTTGGTAGAAGAAATCGAGCATCCGGAATTGGTTCGTGATGGTAATGACTTGCTGTATAACACGTTTATTAGTTTTCCGGATGCAGTGCTTGGAGATTCAGTGGAAATACCGACTTTGGAGGGTAAAGTAAAAGTGAAAATAGATCCCGGTACTCAACCGGGTAAAATCTTGCGTTTGAAGAATAAAGGGATTCCTGATATTAACGGATATGGAAAAGGTGATTTACTGGTGAAAGTGAATGTGTGGATTCCGAAAAATTTGTCAAAAGAGGATAAGAAGGCTATGGAGGAATTGAAAGAACGTTCTTTTCTGCGACCTTCGAACATAGAAAATAAAAAAGGCTTTTTCAAGAAGGTGAAAGACTTTTTTGAATAAGGGTAACGAATTATGATCACATTAACACAACTGGAATATATTGTGGCTATTGACGAATACCGTCATTTTGCTACTGCTGCTGAAAAGTGTTTTGTCACTCAGCCGACATTGAGTATGCAAATTAAAAAGCTGGAAGATGAACTGGGCGTGATTATTTTTGACCGTTCACGGCAGCCGGTTGTGCCTACTGATATTGGAGCCAAGCTGATAGAGCAGGCTCGGATGACCCTTTCTTCTACAGAACGGATAAAAGAGATTATCAAAGAAGAACAACAGGAGGTAGAAGGTACTTTGAAGATCGGGATTATACCGACACTTGCTCCTTATTTGTTGCCTATTTTTATAGGGCATTACATTCGTAAATATCCTGCAGTAAAGGTGGAAGTGGAAGAATTGGTGTCAGAAGAAATCATTCGTCGTCTGAAACATGATTTGCTTGATGTCGGATTGTTTGTAACCCCTTATGTGGATGAAAAGATAGTAGAGAAACCAGTATTTTATGAAGAAATGTTGGTGTATGCCCATCCGGAGCATAGTTTGCTGAAGCAAAAAGAACTGACATTAAAAGATATCGCTACGCCAGAAATTTGGATGCTGGGAGATGGGCATTGTTTCCGCAATCAGGTTGTGAATTTATGTGCTATGGCCGGGATTCAGCATAATAGTTTACCTTTTGAGTTTGAAAGTAATTCTTTGGAAACCTTGATGAAGATTGTAGATGCGGAGGGTGGATTTACGCTGATTCCTGAATTGGCCTTGCAATATATGTCTGAATCTAAGAAATTGCAGGTTAAGGCTTTTACGGAACACAGACCTTTGCGGGAAGTGAGTGTTATTTATTCAAGACATTACACCAAACAAAAGTTGATTCATCTGTTGTGTGAAGAAATCCGTTCGGTAGTGCCTGCGAAAATGTTGGATGCACAGCGGGGAATGATTGTCGAATGGAAAAAGAACGATTGATGGATTTGATAAAAGAAAGTTTTCTGGAAGCCCGGCAAGTACTGGAGGCATTTATAGATAATCCGCGTAACCTGGAACAGGTTAAAGAAGCGGGAGATTTACTGGTGGAGATGTTTAGACGGAAGGGACGTGTTTTTAGCTGTGGGAACGGAGGGTCTTTGTGCGATGCCATGCATTTTGCCGAAGAGTTGACAGGACGCTTTAGGAACGATAGGATTGCTTTACCTGCTTTAGCGATAACTGATCCTTCGCATGTGACCTGCGTGGCGAATGACATAGGGTTTGAAACTGTCTTTTCGAGATATATTCAGGCATTAGGACAACCTGGGGATGTTTTATTAGCAATCAGTACTTCCGGAAATTCCCGGAATATTCTGGAAGCAATCGCTACAGCCCGTGATAAACATATGAAAGTAATAGGCTTAAGTGGAAAAACAGGAGGACAAATGAAGGAGATGTGTGATGTGTCCATCCTTGTACCTTGGGATGGTTTTTCTGATCGTATACAAGAAATTCATATAAAGATTATTCATATTTTAATAGAATATATAGAACATAAATTGTTTTAAACTTTTACAAAGTTACATTATGGGAAATAAAATTAATGATCCAATAGCCCGTCTAATGGGCTTACGCTATAAATCACATCCTTGGCATGGAATAGAAGTAGGGGATGATGCTCCTGAAGTTATTACTGCTTTTATTGAGATGGTACCTACGGATACTGTAAAATATGAACTGGATAAAGTGAGCGGTTATATAAAAATTGACCGTCCTCAGAAGTATTCAAATGTCGTGCCGGCATTATATGGTTTTATCCCTCAGAGCTATTGTGGTGGTTTAGTTGCCGAATATGCTATGCAACAAACCCAACGGGCAGATATTAGGGGAGATAGTGACCCTTTGGATATTTGTGTCCTGACAGAACGAACGATAGCTCATGGAGATATTATTGCCAGAGTACGCCCTATTGGCGGATTTCGGATGCTGGACGGTAATGAAGCAGATGATAAGATCATAGCAGTATTGAAACATGATGCTACATATAATGTATATAATGATATTTCGGAACTTCCCCATGTCATTGTTGACCGCTTAAAGCATTATTTCCTGACCTATAAAGACATGCCAGGGGAGGAAGGACAACGGAAAGTGGAAATTACACATGTATACGGGAAAGAGGAAGCTTATGAAGTGATCCGGAGAAGCCTCGAGGATTATAAAAATCATTTTGAGGGTTTGGAGGATATATTAAGTCGGGTGTGATTCAAAAATTAAAAGAATTTCGTTAATTGCTGAACAAAAATTGATTTTATTTGCCCCATGATTCCCTGTCCAGACTCCGGTATTGGATCGCTTCGGCGATATGTTGCGGAAGGATATGGTCTGAACTTGCCAGGTCAGCAATTGTCCGGGAGAGTTTTATGATCCGGTCATAAGCCCGGGCAGAAAGTCCGAATTTCTGCATAGCCATTTTCAGTAAGGTAAGACATTGGTGATCCAATGGACAAAATTTTTTCAATAAACCAGGATTCATCTGGGCATTACAATGAATACCCGGATAAGCTTTAAAACGTTCAGTTTGTATTTCGCGGGCAGCCATAACTCTGGCACGTATAATATTGCTGGGTTCAGCTTCTTGGGTTCCGGTTATTTTATCTAATTCTACAGGTACAACTTCAATATGGATATCTATGCGATCCAGTAATGGTCCCGAGATTCGGGACAGGTAACGTTGTACGGCACTTTCTGTACAACTGCATTCTTTGGTAGGATGATTGTAATATCCACAGGGGCAGGGATTCATAGAGGCAACCAGCATGAAATTAGCCGGATAGTCGACACTGTAACGGGCACGGCTGATGATAATTTTCCGGTCTTCAAGAGGTTGACGCATGACTTCCAGTACTGCACGTTGGAATTCAGGGAGTTCGTCAAGAAAGAGCACTCCATTGGAAGCGAGTGATATTTCTCCGGGATGAGGATAAGCGCCTCCTCCAATGAGAGCAATTCCCGATATAGTATGATGGGGGGAACGAAATGGACGGCTGGTGATCAGGGAACAGTTCCGGGATAATTTTCCGGCTACAGAGTGGATCTTAGTGGTTTCCAAAGATTCTTCAATCGTCATAGGGGGCAAAATACTGGGAAGACGGCGTGCCAGCATCGTTTTTCCTGAGCCTGGCGAGCCGACCATGAGCAAATTGTGAGCACCTGAGGCTGCGACTTCTAAGGCCCTTTTGACAGTTTCCTGACCTTTTACATCTTTAAAATCGTAATAGGTATATTCTTCTGGATCTGATTGATAGGGATTGAATTGAAAAGGAGAATAATCGGTTTTCTGGTTGAAAAAACCAACCACTTCCCGGATGTGTGAAAATCCGTACACTTGTATCCCTTCAACAACAGCTGCTTCGTTGGCATTGGCTAACGGGACAATGATGTTTTTGAACCCACTGCTTCGGGCATTGATTGTGATAGGAA
>URJC01000141.1 GCA_900548135.1 uncultured Odoribacter sp.
TGGGACATGAGGGTATTATTCATGGAAGCCGTACGCTGGTTATGCAGACTGAGGACGGACAAATTGAGGAAGCTTATTCGGTATCTGCAGGTCTGGATTACCCTGGTATTGGGCCTTTGCATGCTTTCCTGTCTGAGGAAGGACGATCGGAAGTGTTGGCTGTGACAGACGAGGAAGCCTTGGAAGCCGCTTTCCGGTTGACAGGAATGGAGGGAATTATTCCTGCATTGGAATCGGCTCACGCTTTGGCTGTGCTGGAAAAGAAGACTTTCCGGCCGGAAGAAGTGGTTGTTGTTAATCTTTCCGGAAGGGGAGATAAGGATATGAAAACTTATATTGAAATGAGGAAAAAAAGATGAGGAATGAAGGATTCAGAAAGAGGGATTTGAATTAAAAACAGAATTTATGATGAAATATAAAATTATAACCAGGACCAAAACCCTTCCGGCTGATTTACAAACACCAGTGGGGATTTATTTGAAAATACGTGATTTGTACCCACAGTCGGCTTTACTGGAAAGCTCGGATTACCATACTACCCAAAATAGTTTTTCATTTATCGGAGTAGAGCCAATGGCTTCTTTTCAAGTGAAACAAAAACAAGTCATTTGCAAGTTCCCGGATGGGCAGGAACAGTATACTGAAATCGTACCAGGAATGGATGTGGTTGGAGTACTGAAAGAGTATACCGGAAGTTTTGAAACAGAAACTAATCCGACCGGGATTAATGGTTTATTTGGTTTTACAGCGTATGATGCTGTAAAATATTTTGAATCGGTGAAAATACAGCCTAAAGAAGTCCGGTTTTCTGAAATCCCCGACATGATATATATACTATACCGGTTTGTTATTGTTGTGAACCATTTCCGCAGTCAGATGACTGTGGTGGAAAATTGCCGGGAAGGAGAAAGTTCGCAGGTGGAAGAGCTGTTGGATGTGATCCGGAATAATAATATTGCACAGTATGGTTTTGAGGCTCTGGATGATGTTGAATCGCCGATTACAGATGAGGATTATAAGCGGATGGTAAAGGAAGGTGTCAATCATACAAAACGGGGAGATGTTTTTCAGTTAGTCCTTTCCCGGCGTTTTAGCCGGGGATTTCGGGGAGATGATTTTAATGTATACCGGTCATTGCGTTGTGTGAATCCTTCACCTTATTTGTTTTATTTTGATTTCGGGCATTTCCGGATTTTCGGTTCTTCTCCCGAGACTCACTTGAGGGTTAGTGGAGGAAAAGCATATATAGATCCGATTGCCGGTACTTTTAAAAGAACTGGAGATGATACCCGTGATTCGGAATTAGCCAAACAATTGCTGGCAGATGAAAAGGAAAATGCCGAACACATCATGTTGGTGGATTTAGCCCGGAATGATCTTAGCCGGGGAGCTGGCCATGTTCGTATCGAATTTTTGCGTCAGATTCAGTATTATTCGCATGTGATCCACATGGTGTCGCGGGTAAGTGCAAAGGTAACGGAACAAACAGATGTCTTGCGTTTGTTTGCTGATACTTTTCCGGCTGGTACATTGAGCGGGGCACCTAAAATAAAGGCAATGCAGTTGATTGATCGGATAGAATCCCATAACCGTGGAATTTATGGCGGGTGTATCGGGTATATCGGATTTAACGGAGAATTGAATCAGGCAATAACGATCCGTAGTTTCCTAAGTTATAGAAACCGTTTATATTTTCAGGCCGGTGCTGGTATTGTCGCTCATTCCCAACCGGAAAATGAATTGCAGGAAATTAATAATAAGCTGGGAGCCTTAATGGCAGCTATTAACAAGGTGTAAGTCATGGAAAAGATTTTGATATTGGATAATTATGATTCATTTACTTATAATATTGTGCATTTGATAAATGAATTGGGTTATGAAACTGAAGTTTTCCGGAATGACCGGATTACAGTTGAGGAAGTCGGGAAGTATCAACGTATTGTTTTATCTCCGGGACCGGGTATTCCGGAGGAAGCTGGTATTCTACCGGAAGTGATCCGGCGTTATGCTCCGGATAGGCATATACTGGGAATATGTCTTGGTGAACAGGCTATTGGAGAATGTTTTGGAGCCAAATTAGAAAATTTGGCTGAGGTTTATCATGGTGTATGCACTCCTGTACAGGTGACGGCTTCCGACAAGCTGTTTACCGGACTTGGGGATTCTTTCGAGGTGGGACGTTATCATTCCTGGGTAGTGAGCCGGGAAAATTTGCCGGATTGCCTGACAGTTACGGCTGAAGATCGGGATGGAAGAATTATGGCTTTACGGCATAAGGTTTATGATGTAAGGGGGGTACAATTTCATCCGGAATCAGTTTTGACTCCACGAGGACGTGAGATGATGTACAATTGGTTGAATTTATGAATTTTATAAATATTGGAAGATGAAGGAATTATTATATAAAATGTTTGAACATAAGCACCTTTCCCGGGAAGAAGCACGGGAGGTTTTGCTGAATATTTCGGATGGGAAGTATAATGAATGCCAGTTGGCCGCATTTATGACCGTGTTCCTGATGCGTAGTATTACGATAGAAGAGTTGGCAGGTTTCCGGGAGGCTGTTTTGGAAAGACGGGTCAATGTTCCTTTAGACGGAGAAGAGGTTATTGATATTGTAGGTACAGGAGGAGACGGGAAAAATACCTTTAATATTTCGACTGCTGCCTGTTTTGTAGTTGCCGGAGCAGGATTCCGGGTTGTTAAACATGGAAATTATGGTGCTAGCTCAGTCAGTGGGGCTTCCAATGTACTGGAACAACATGGGGTGAAATTTTCGGCAGATCCTTTCCATTTACAACGTTCACTGGATAAATGTGGTATGGCTTATTTACATGCCCCTTATTTTAGTCCGGCTCTGAAGAGTGTGGGAGGAGTGAGAAAGGCTTTGGCTGTCCGTACTTTTTTCAATATGTTGGGGCCCCTGGTAAATCCGGTCATGCCACATTATCAGTTATTGGGGGTATATAACCTGAAATTGGCCCGTTTGTATAATTACCTTTATCAGGAAAGCGGAATACATTATACGATTGTACATTCTCTGGATGGTTATGATGAAGTGTCATTGACTTCACCATTTAAGGTATTGAACAACCAAGGAGAAGGAATTTACACTCCCCGGCAAATTGGTTTCCGGGGAAGCAAGGAGGTAGAACTGGCTGGTGGAGATACTGTAGAAGAAGCAAGCCGGATTTTTGACCGTGTATTGGCTGGGAAAGCCAGTGCCGGACAAGAAGATTGTGTGGTAGCCAATGCTGCTTTTGCTATAAAAACTTTACGGCCGGAAGTTTCTTTGACAGATGCCATTGCCATGGGACGGGAATCCATACGCAGCGGTAAGGCCCGGCGGGGATTTGAGCTTTTTTTACAATTTAATTCATAGTCTGGAACTGCAAAATACTCATTTTATGACAATTTTAGATCGAATATTGAAGAGTAAACGCGAAGAAACAGAACGTAGGAGACGGCTGATCTCTTGCCGTGATCTGATGGCTACTCCTTTGGCAAACAGGACATGTATTTCTATGCGCAAAGCCTTGGAAAATTCTCCGCTGGGGATTATAGCAGAATTTAAAAGGAGATCGCCTTCTAAAGGTTATATCCATAAAAATGCTGACGTAAGGGAAGTGATACGAGGATATGCCAGGAATGGAGCTTCAGTCTGTTCTGTATTGACGGATACGGATTATTTTGGTGGATCGTTATTGGACCTGGCATTGGCCAGGAAAGTTGCAGAGATTCCTTTATTACGGAAAGATTTTATTGTGGACGCTTATCAGATTACTGAAGCAAAGGCGTATGGAGCTGACGCTATATTGTTAATTGCTGCGGCCTTGTCAGTTGCTCAGGTGGAAGAGTATACTGAGATTGCCCATACTTATGGCCTGGAAGTTTTATTGGAAATTCATCAGGAGACAGAACTTGACCGTATGGGTAAGAACGTAGATATGGTTGGGGTGAATAACCGTAATTTAGATACGTTTGTCACAGATATTTATACTTCTTTTAAGTTGGGGAGCAAGATACCTCCGGGTCCTTTGAAAGTATCTGAGAGTGCTATCCGGTCAGTGAATACTATCCGTGCTTTGAGAAAGGCCGGTTACTGTGGCTTTTTGATTGGAGAATATTTTATGCAGGAGGTACAGCCTGCTGTTGCTTTGAAAAATTTTATAAATGATGTTGATTAAAATTTGTGGTATGAAATATCCGGATAATATTCGGCGAGTAGCTGAATTACAGCCGGATATGATGGGGTTTATTTTTTATCCGGGATCACCTCGCTATGCAGGGAAAATGGAAGTTCAGGTGATCCTTAAATTGCCGGAAAACATGACACGGGTAGCTGTGTTTGTCAATGAGACTTATACTCATATCCGACAAATTGTTGAAAGGTATAATATCAATACAATTCAGTTGCATGGACAGGAAAGTCCTGAATTTTGCGGCAAATTGCGGGAGGAAGGATTTCAGGTAATAAAAGCTATGGGTATCAAGGAATCTGCGGATTTTATTCCGTCTTATAATTATGAAAGAGTATGCGATTATTTGTTATTTGATACCAAAAGCCCGGATTATGGCGGAAGTGGACAAGTATTTGATTGGGAAATCTTATCTGCTTATCAGGGAAAATGTCCGTTTTTATTGAGTGGGGGTATAGGACCTGACGCTATGGAAACGTTAAGGAAAATCAGTCATCCCTGTTTTGCAGGAATTGATTTGAATAGCCGGTTTGAGCGTTCACCTGCTTGTAAAGATATAGTATTATTATCCCGATTTTTAAATTCTTAATTATTACATGATGAACCGAATAGAACAATTATTTCAGGAAAAAGACAGCAATTTATTGTCTGTTTATTTTACTGCAGGTTTTCCCTCAGCCGATAGTACGGCAGAAATCATACAAGTTTTAGCCAGAGAGGGAATTGATATGATTGAAGTGGGAGTACCTTTTTCTGATCCGATGGCTGATGGCCCAGTCATTCAGCAGAGTTGTACCTGTGCATTACGAAATGGCATGACTTTATCCAAGTTAATAGGGCAATTAAAGGAAGTCAGGCACAATTGTCAGATTCCGCTGGTATTGATGGGATATCTGAATCCTATGCTGCAATACGGAATGGAGAAATTATTTGCAGTATGCCGGAGAATAGGTATAGACGCCCTTATAATACCGGATTTGCCTTATCAGGAATATATGGTAAACTATAAATCACTCTGTGAGAAATATGAAATTCCTATCATTATGCTCATCACTCCGGAAACTTCAGTTGAACGTATCCGGTTGATTGATGAACATTGCGGAGGTTTTATTTATATGGTTTCTTCTGCTTCAACGACTGGAACAAAGAAGTGTTTTACAAAAGAACAAATTGCTTATTTTCAGGAAGTGGATGCTTTAAAATTGAAGAATAAACGATTGATCGGATTTGGTATATCTAATCCGGAAACTTTTTCTACTGCTTGCCAATATAGTAACGGGGCTATTATCGGAAGTTTGTTTGTACGTTTATTGGATTCTTGTCCTTCTGTAGAAGAAGCTGTGAAAGATTTGAAAAAAACAATAGGGAGATAAAAATATTGGTGAACTTTCAGATCCGGATTTAGAGTCTGCCAATTATCGGTTTGAAATCATTATAGATAGAACTGGTTATGAGTTTTTTTGTTTATTGTTGTAGGCCTGCAGCAATTCAATCTTCTCGGGTGGAGCGAGTGGTACTATCTGGGATCGGCTGTTGCTTCCAGGACGGAAATTCATTGATTTAATCAGAATAAATGATTTATCGGTTCCGGGGATTTAGGTGGATATGCTGAGGGTCTACACTGATGTTATCTTCTATATCCAACAAAGCATTAATCAGATAAAGACGTTGATATTTGGGTAAGTCCGGAATACTGATGTCTTTTTCTTTAATTTTTCCTTGTTGTAGGAGATATTGTCGTTTCAGCCCATTGAGCAGATAGGTGGAAGGAGTGACGTAATCAACACCGTCGTAAAGGACTATATTACTGTAGCTGGTATCAGTTATTTGATTGTTCCGGTAAATTAAAATATCATCACATTTTCCCCGAAGCTGTAGCAGTTTGTGCAGGCAATTCCGATCTGCATATTTCAGGTGATAATCCGTATCGGTTCCATCTACCAATGCCAGAGAATGAATGGTACGGGGATGATAAGATTCGAATTCAATTTTTTGAATCGTCTGATCGTAAGTAATCCGGCATTTTACGGTTCCGGAGCGTTTGTCTGCCGGAATGAGTGTTGGGTCCAGAGAAATCCGGTCGGTTTTACCAAAAAATTCCAGCTGGGTGTGCTGAATCCGCTGGATATGAGTTTCCGGACGAATATAGAGGCCATTCACGATTTTTAGCGTTTCAATGAACAGAGTCGTATTCTTCATTTCTATGTATAGAATTAAATGGATAAATATATTTTTTCAAGCACTTCCTGATATTCTTCCTCGGCCTGGCTGTTTATGGTGATGCCTCCACCGCTGCGGAAATAGTAATGTTCTCCTTCTTTCTCTATGTAACGGATCAGGACTGCACTATCCAGGTTTTGTCCGTCAAAATAACCAAAAACTCCGGTATAATAGCCCCGTGGTACCTGTTCT
>URJC01000142.1 GCA_900548135.1 uncultured Odoribacter sp.
GCCTGTTGCTGTTGGTTGCTTTGGCTTTTCCGCGGGTCGGGGGAAGTGAGCATTTGTGGTTGAACGGGTTGTATGAGGCATTTTGTGTTATTGTATTGTTTCCTTTCATTGTAGCCTGTGGGGCAGGAGGGAAGTTGAGTGGCACTATGTTTTCAAAAAGCTGTGATTTCATGGGTAAGGTTTCATACCCTTTGTATATTACCCATTATCCGGTGATTTATCTGTATTGGAATTGGGTTACTCCCCGGCATTTGCCGTGGATTCAGGTTTGGCCTTCAACTGTATTGGTGGCAGCCTTTTGTGTGATGATGGCTTATGCTTGTCTGAAATTATATGATGAGCCTATACGGAATTGGTTAAATAAAAAGTTGCAGAAATAAAAAACACCGGATGTCTGTTTTAGCCATTCGGTGTTTGATATTTAACAAAATAATCTTGTCTCAGTTTTGCCTTAGTCTATTAATTCCAGATCCATAGGAGGAGGAGTATTTTTTTTGTTTTCCTGTTTTATATCGGATTGCAGCTCAGGAAGTTCTTCCTCTTTGGATGGTTCTGTCACGGAAACTTGTTCCGGTGTCGCTTTTTCTTTGTCCTTAGGTTTTATTTCAGGTAATTGTTCCAATTCGTAATCAAAAGCAGAAATCTCAGGATAATCCAGTTTCCCGATAAGCGACATAATGTCTTCTTTGTTTTCAGGAACTTTTCCGGAAGGTATTTCCGGCGGGATACTATCTTCTTTCCGGACAAGTGTTGTTTCTGTTACCTCAATCTGTTTAAGCGGAATATCGTCGGTTTGAATTTCAGTAAGTACCTTTAGTTCTTCCTGGATTATTTTTTCTTCTATAACAGGATTATCGGCCTGTGGCCCGTTTTCAACCGGATCCGGGCTTGTGTCTGTTGGAATGATTTCTTCCACTTTAGGCAGCTCTGTCACTGTGTCTGTACATGCACAGGGTGTCGACGGGGTTTTCTCATACAGTTCTCCATTCTCACAGCAGAACACGCGTCCGGGATATTTCTCGATCAAATCATACTGATGAGTGGCAATGATAATCGTTTTTCCTGTATCACAGATTTCTTTCAATAACTCTATCAACCGGTAAGAGGTTTCAGGATCAATATTTCCTGTCGGTTCGTCGGCCAGGATCAGGGGAGGGGCATTCAACAGTGCGCGGGCCAAGACAATACGTTGTTGCTCTCCGCCGGATAACTGATGAGGCATTTGGCCTTGTTTGTCCAGCATGCCTACTTTGGTTAGCACTGTTTCAATCCGTTCTTTGATGGCTTTTTTGTTTTTCCATCCGGTTGCCCGTAAAACAAAAGCCAGATTTTCGTATACATTCCGGTCAATCAACAATTTGAAATCCTGGAAAACAATACCACATTTACGCCGTAACAGGGGAATTTGTGATTTCCTGATTTTTTTTAATTGATAGCCGGCGACTTCTGCATTTCCATATTCAAAAGGAAGTTCTGCATATAATGTTTTCAGGAAAGAACTTTTTCCGCTTCCGACTTTTCCAATCAGATATACAAATTCGCCATTCTGAATTTCTATATTGACATTTTTGAGTATGGTGTTTTTTTGTTGACGGATTACCCCGCCTGTCATTTTTATTATTGGCTCTGGCATAATATTGGTTTACTAGAGTGACCGGATTAGGTGTTGAAAATTGGGTCCGGTATTCCAATTCTACGATTATAGGTCCTTTAATGCTTTGATTGTTGCTTCGGGATGTTCTGATTTGAACACAAAACTTCCTGCTACCAAGGCGTCAGCCCCCGCATCAATCAATTGTCGTCCTGTTTGAAGGTTTACCCCGCCATCGGCTTCAATCAAGGTTTTGCTTTGGGTAGTTTGTATTAATTGTTTCAGCTTTCTGACTTTAGCCAGAGAATGCTCTATGAATGACTGGCCCCCGAACCCTGGATTCACACTCATGATCAGGACTACATCAATGTCTTGTATGATATCTTCCAACTGATTGACGGGAGTATGCGGATTTAATGCAACTCCTGCTTGCATACCATAAGATTTGATTTCCTGGATTGTACGGTGCAAGTGGGGGGAGGTTTCCAGATGGACAGTCAGGATATCTGCACCTGCTTTATGAAATTCTTCAATGTATTTTTCCGGCTGGACAATCATCAGATGAACATCTAACGGTTTGCGGGCAACTTTTTTAATCTGTGCGACAATGGGCAATCCGTAAGAAATATTGGGAACAAATACTCCATCCATGATGTCCAGGTGAATCCAGTCTGCCAGGCTTTCGTTTACCATCCGGACATCTTTGCCCAGGTGGAGAAAGTCTGCGGATAACATGGAAGGGGAAACGATGACACTCATATTTTGAAATTTATTTTTGTTCAGCAGTTTGATCTTCGTCATACCATCCGGCATACATTGAGTAGGCATTGACAATTCGTTCGACTTCGCCTTTTAACAATTCTTCCCCCATTTGTTTGATCTTCTTTGCCGGTATACCTCCATAAACCCATCCGGATTCTACAACTGTTCCTTTAGTGACTACACTTCCGGCTGCGACAATGGTGTTGCTTTCCACGACTGCGTTATCCAGCACAATGGCTCCCATGCCAATTAATACATTGTCTTTAATCGTACATCCATGTATTACTGCATTGTGGGCAATAGAAACATTATTTCCAATATGGGTCGGATATTTTTGATAGGTAGCATGGATTGTGGCGTTATCCTGGATATTTACTTTATTACCGATACGGATAGAATGGACATCTCCGCGTAGCACTGCTCCAAACCAGATGCTACAGTCGTCGCCCATTTCAACGTCTCCGATGATAGCAGCATTGTCTGCTAAAAAACAATTTTTTCCAAATTTGGGAGTATGCCCTCTCAGTTCTTTTATGATAGCCATATTTAAAGTAAAAAGGTAAAACGATATTACAACTTCTCTCAATTTCGCTTCGAAATTACAAAATAAGAGCCAAATGACAATAAAATAGCAGAATTTTCAGTTTTTCATTTTCAATTTTAATTATTTAATGAAACTTCCGAAACTGGGAGGAATGGAAGGGCGTAAAAGAGGGTGTAATGATTAGAATAAAGATTAAATTAAAAAACTAAAGGAGGAGTCATTTATGAGTTTAGTAAAGAGAAGTAATGAAACCAGACCCTTTTATCCAAGCATTCTGGATGATTTATTGAATACGGGTTTTTCTGTTTTTGAAGACAGAAGAGGAGTGCCTGCTTTAAATGTGAAAGAAGATGAAAAAGAATTGGCTTTGGAATTGAGAGTGCCGGGAATGAAAAAAGAAGATATCCATCTGGATTATCATAATGGAATTTTAACTATATCCGGAGAGAAAAATGAGGAAAGAGAGGAGAAAGATAAAGATAAATATCTGAGAAGGGAGTTCAGTTCCTATTCTTTTAACCGGAGTTTCGAACTACCTGAGGATAGGTATGATGTGGCAAAAGCCCAGGCAGCCTATAAGGATGGGATACTTGAGGTGACTTTGCCGAAGAAAGAGCAGAAGGATAAAGTGAGCAGAAAAATTGAGGTAAAGTAGGTAGTTTGATTTTAGTGGTCGGCCGATCCTTTCGGGGATCGGCTGATTTGTTATTGGAAATCAACGATTTGATAAAAATAGCCATTTTTTTCTGCAAATTATTTGGAAAATAAGGGAGAAACAGTTTATCTTTGCACCGTCAAAACAGACAATGTTGTTTGAAATAATGCGAAAATAGCTCAGTTGGTAGAGCACGACCTTGCCAAGGTCGGGGTCGCGGGTTCGAGTCCCGTTTTTCGCTCTCTGAAGCCGGAAATATTCCGGCTTTTTTATTTATTTGAAATAGGATTTATTCTTATTTTCACTGAACACTTTTTGAAATACTATCGGAATTTGGTATGTTCGTTATGGCTGATTACTGATTTAAGATAAGTATTGTCAATCAAAAAATAAAAATGGGATTACTTTATTGGCTTTAAATTTCTTATTTTTGTAAAATAATCCTTATGCGCATTTATGGAAACCAATCCGCAATTAGAACTTGCTTTTGATTTTTTGGAATATACCGGTACCTCTGTATTCTTGACAGGTAAAGCCGGTACGGGGAAGACCACTTTTTTGCGGGAGTTAAAACGCCGGTCTCCGAAGCGGATGGTGGTGGTGGCTCCAACAGGTGTGGCAGCCATTAATGCCGGAGGGGTTACCATTCATTCCTTTTTTCAGTTACCTTTTGGACCTTATGTTCCTGGTATGATGGAAAATTGCCGGCAGGGGGAAAACGTTTTGCGCATAAATTCAATAAAGAAAAGATCAATATCATCCGTAGTATGGATTTGCTGGTTTATTGGATGCGGTGAGCGATATGTTGCGCCGTTACCGTAACCGGGAGAAGCCTTTCGGAGGTGTGCAATTGTTGATGATAGGTGATGTGCAACAGTTGTCCCCGGTGGTGAAAGAGGAGGAGTGGGGATTGTTGAAAACCGTTTATGAATCGCCTTTTTTCTTTTCCAGCCAAGCCTTACAGGAAGTAGAGTATGTGAGTATTGAGCTGACCAAGGTATACCGGCAATCGGACGGAACGTTTATCCGGCTGTTGAATCAGATCCGGGATAATAAAGCGGATGCGGTAACCTTGCAGATGTTGAATAAACGGTATATTCCTGGTTTTAACCCCGATGATACGGAGGGGTATATCACTTTGACTACCCATAATTATCAGGCCCAGCAGATTAATAAACGGAAGTTGGATCAGCTGGAAACCCGGGCTTATACCTATACGGCTGAGATAAAAGATGATTTTCCGGATTATGCTTTCCCGACTGACCAACAGTTGGTGTTGAAAAAAGGAGCCCAGGTGATGTTTGTAAAAAATGATTCTTCGGCAGAGAAACGTTATTATAATGGGAAAATCGGTCATATTACAGCCATAAGTGCGGATAATATCATGGTGAGGTGTGGGGACGAGAAAGAAGCGATAGCTGTGGCTCGGGAAGAATGGACTAATGTTAAATATTCCCTGGATGCTGAAACTCAGGAAATATCAGAGACGGTTGCCGGAGTGTTTAAACAATATCCGCTGAAGACAGCCTGGGCGATTACGATTCATAAAAGCCAGGGATTGACGTTTGAGAAGGCTATTGTGGATGCGGGAGGGGCTTTCACACATGGTCAGGTATATGTTGCTTTGAGCCGTTGTAAGACTTTGGATGGATTGGTATTAGGTTCCCCTTTGCGTCCCGGGGTGCTGATCAATGATCAAATGGTCAGGCATTTTACCGATGAGATAGCGGTTAATCAACCTGACCGGGCCCGGTTGGCAGATGCCCGGCGGGGTTTATTATTTGCGGTTGCTGAGCGAGTTGTTTGACTACCATCCGGTATTGCGGAGAATGCAATATGTTGCCCGTCTGTTTGGTGAACAGTTGTGGAAACTGTATCCGGAATTGACGGAACGTGTCCGGAGTGTGCGGGAGATTTGCCACAATGACTTGGTGGAAGTGGGAGAACGTTTCCGGGGACAATTGGAAAGAATGGTGAATGACTGTGCTGATTATGAGCATGACCTGCATATACACGAAAGGGTGGTGAAAGGAGTGGCCTATTTTAAGGAAAAGACGCATGAACATCTGGTCAGTTTATTGGAAGATGCACATCCTGAAATAGATAATAAGGAAGTTCGGAAAGCTGTGGAGGACGCTTTGGTGCGGTTACAACAGGAAGTGGAGTTGAAAGCTGCAATTTTAAATGCAGTTGAAAATGGTTTTTCTGTGAAAAATTATTTGCAGGCTAAGGCGTTGGCTGTTATAGAGAAACCCCGGATGAGACAAAAGAAGGTTACAGATAAAGTGGAAGTCAGTGAGGATATTTTGCATCCCCGTTTGTATAGTGCTTTGCGTAATTGGAGAAACGAAGAAGCGAAACGGCAGGGCTTGCCTGCTTATGCGATTTTACATCAAAAGGCGATTCTTGGGATAGCTAATACTTTACCGACGGGTTCACGGGAGATGCTGGCAGTGCCTGGTATCGGGAAAAAAGTACTGGAGCGCTATGGAGCCCGGTTATTGGAAATTGTAGATTGTTATCGTTTGAAACATGAATAGAGTTATTTTTACTGTATTGGCTGGAGAATGAAAGAACTACCGGAATGTATAACAGTTTTAAAATATGTGTGTGATTTAGCTATTCAACCGGGGAAAACGTATATTGTACAAACAGAAAAGTAAGTCATTAAATGAGGTTTGAGATGAAAGATATTTATGTATTAGGAATGGATATTGGTGGATCACATGTTGCTTGTCAACTGATTAACCTGACAGATTGCCAACCAGTAGCAGATACTTATGTGGAAGTGAAAGTATCTGAGAAAGAAACAGCAGGGGTTATTCTTGCAGCTTGGGAAAAGGCTTTGAAAGCTTGTATGGGAAAAGCGGGTAACAAGACTGTAACAGGTCTGGGTGCTGCTGTTCCTTCTCCTTTTGATTTCATGCAAGGGATAGCTATGGCCGATCATAAATTTGCTTCCCTTAAAGGTTTGAATATCAGGGAGGAATTGCACCGGGTAACGGGAATTCCCGCAGAATCAATTTTGTTTACCAATGATGCGGC
>URJC01000143.1 GCA_900548135.1 uncultured Odoribacter sp.
CATATGGGTGATGTTTTTCCGGATTTCCTCTGCAAACCCGGAGAAAATATCTGAGATATGAATCCGGTAAGAGAGGTAGATCTGGCTACCGTCCAGTCCCAGTTGATAAGGTTTGATGTCTTCGGTACTCAATAAATAAGTCAATACCGGTTCCAGGTTTTTCTTTGGTAGATTGTTCAGCGGAGAAGTGCAAAACAGATACGAACGCTGATATACGAACATCCGGATCTCGGAACTTATGAAAAGTCCAACTTTCATAGCCGACACGTGCCAACACTGGATTGATACCCATATCTTCAATGGCTTTTTCACAGAAAGCAGCTAGTTCAGTAAGTCCTCTTTGCTGGAAAATATTTTCCGGTAATTTTTCGCCGCAGCAAGGGCAATATTCGTCTTCCTCAGAGATGAATTCTTCGCAACTCGTACACTGTACATTGAAATTGGTCCGGTCAAGCTGTTCAATTTGTTCCAGTAAGGCTGACAAAGCGGTAACAGGTATACCGAAACCCATATTATCGGCGTTTGTCAGTTTACTGGTTGTGATGGCTATAACTTCGCCGTTTTGATTGAACATAGGACCTCCGCTGTTTCCCGGGTTGATGGCTGCATCTGTCTGGATATAATAGTTGTCATCCATCAATTGCTTGGGTGAAGAAATAGTACCTTCTGTTGCAGTGAAAGGCATCCCGAACGGATAACCGGCGACATTGATTTTTTGTCCCAGGACGGCTTCATTTCCGGCAAGATTTATTTCCGGGAGCCTCGAAAAATCACCTTCAGCTGATAATAGTGCTATGTCAAGCGAAGGATTGACCAGAATGACCTTGGCCAGATAACGGTTTTTTTCGTTATCCTCCAGAGCCACTTGCCGGAAACCCTCTACAACATGATAATTGGTGACAAAAAAGTCGTATCTTTTTAAATAGAAGCAACTGCCTGATCCTCCGGCATGATTGACTTTATAGACGGTTTGAAATATATTTTGATCCATGATGTTAAATTTATAAGGTGATTTAGTTTCCGAAATTTTTTGCTGCCAGTTCCTGTACCTGGGTGGTGTATTCTTCCGCACTGATTTGTCCGCTTGCCAATTGTTGTTGTAACAATTGCACTTGCTGCAAATAACTCTGCATACCATTGCCTTGCATCATTTGTTGCATGTTTTGCATTACTTGTTGCTGTATAGCCTGCATATTTTTCATATATTCATTCATGTCGATACCGTTGTTTTCTTCTTCGTCATCATCAAGCTCGTCCTCCATAATCGCTTCCATGGCTTCGTAAAGAACCGGGGCAGCCTGTTCCCAGGGCTGGGCAGATGTTTTTTTCAGGGCTTTTACCACCACTTTATTGACATCTTCCTGTAAATTATTGTAATAATATAGTTCATAAAATTTGTAAAGCATCATAATACAGGCTGTCATATAATCTCCCGATTCCATGTAAGCGGAGATTTTTTTATAGCTATCTTCGAAATTCTCTTGTATATTTTGCAGGTTTGAACGGCGTTTGGCTGGTATGAATGTTTCTACGAAATAAAGATCCCCGGCCAGTTCTTCCGGACTCATTTTTTGCAATTTTTCAATGACAGCTTTTCCCTGGGCAGTGATTTCAGGTAACGGGATATCTTCGCGGTCCATGTCGCGGATTGCTTTTTGCATATCATTCAGCAATTGTCCTTGAGGTTGAGCAAAATACATGAATTTCATTAAAGTTGTGTCAATGATATTCCAGATATATCCGTATTTACGTGAAGATTCAAAATATTTTACGGCATCGAGGCATTCTTTGCAGCTCACTTGCAGGGCATTATAGATATTATTCCTGCTTTCTGCATCATAGGGAGTGACTTTAGGTTCATAGATGCGCCGGGCACCGAATTTAGTTTCAAACTCATCGTCGTATTTGTCTCCTGTGCGGCAAATTTCTTCCAGGATATAATAGATCTTGTAGGGATTGATCAGTTGGATAGGACAACTGTACTCAAAATAGAGCTGATTATCTTTCAGATAGATCATGGCAAGATCCATGGCATTGAAATTCAAGCCTGCAACCTGCCGTAATAACGGAATCCGTCCTTTTTCCGGTAAGGCAACAAAAGGCGCTGTAATAGTTAATTGCTCATCATTCAGATGGACTATGATTGAACCGTGAGGGATTTTAAATTCATTTCCTTGCACATTCCCATATTTGGTACGGAAATCACCATTGATGTAGTCTAATAAGGAATAGAACGATTTCAGGTACTCGTGATTCTCAAAAGCTTCAACACTGGCATCAAATGCCTCTACATTCAACTTACTTTCTGTTGAAGTAATCATGGGAGGGGTAAAAGTTGGTGTTTGTTTCATTATATTCTGTTTTATTTTCAGGATGCCGGTCAAGATGCCGGCAGGCTGTTCGTTATTATTAGCACAAATTGGCTGGTAATTAAAATTTGTTTATAACATGGCCAATACGCTTTTACAAATATAGACAGGAAATGCACTTATGCAAGAATTAATACTTGCTTTTTATAGGTTTTTGGAATATTGATCCTTACTTTAAATTTTAGAGGAAGTTCCAAAATTTAATTACATTTGTTTGCTGTACTAAATATGGGAATAATGAAAAAATTAAGTGTAATTATATTTGTGCTGATGACATTGGAGGTATTCGGACAGCATGGGTTTGTAATAGAAGGAAAAGTAAAGGAGGCCCCGGACAATTCTGTAATACAACTTTTGTATTGGCAGGGAAATGTGGGAGAAGTTATTGCTGCGGATACGCTGCGGAAAGGAAAATTCTTGCTCCGGGGAAGTGTGAGGGAATTTCCTGCACGGATGTCAGTTTGTTTTGAAAACGATTCGTTGTTTTACGGTGATTGTACACTTTGGATTGGAGAGCCGGTGACTAAAATAAAAGGAAAGGAGTTTTGTGTTTCGCTTTGGAAAGTAAAGAGTAAGCTGAAATTGCAACGGGAAGAAAATGAATTTGTAAAAAAAACGGCGCGGGTTACCCGGGAATATGCAGCGTTCCGGCATGAAAAAGATCAGGAATGGAAGGCTGAGTATAAAGACCGGAACAGTAAATATCCCCAAATGACGGATTATCCGGTGACCCGCTTGTGTGATTCTTTGTCTGCATTGAATTTGAAGGCTAACTTAGAGGCTTTGGAAAAATGTGAGGTCTTGTCGGAAGTTGGTTTGGAGAAACTGTATCCGCTGGGGCGTGAGCTTCATTATTCCCCCTCTCCCCGTATTACCCGGGAAACGGTAGAGAAATTATACCGGCGGGTGGATCCTGCCTTGAAAAGTTCGAATCGGGCCAATGAGATTTATCTTTATCTTAATCCTTGTATGATAGCTGGGGTTGGGGATGATATGGTTGATGGAGAATTGTTTGATTTGGAAGGAAACCGGCATCAGTTGACGGATTACAAAGGAAAATATATTTTGCTCGATTTCTGGAGCAGTGCCTGTGGTCCTTGTATCATGGCACAGCCTGAGCTGGGGAAGGTTGCCGGAAAGTATCCGGATCACTTGAATGTGGTCAGTATTTCTCTGGACGTTTCGAAGGAAATGTGGCGTCAGGCGTCAGGTCAGTTGAAAGGGGTGAATCTCTCTGATTTAAAGGGGGAGGGAGGTATTGTTGCCAGGTATGGTTATGAGGGTATGCCTAAGTTTGTCCTCATTAGTCCGGAGGGGAAAATTTTAGAAAAATGGAATGGTTACCGGAAAGGAAGTTTAGAAGAACGTTTGGTAAAATATATGAACAATAATGGCGGTAAAAATAAATAAAACCAATGCGGCACGTTTGCTCGATAAGGCAAAGATTGCCTATGAACTGGTGCCCTACGAGGTAGATGAAAATAATCTGGCGGCTACTCATGTGGCTGAACAATTGGGAGAAGATATTGCCCAGGTATTCAAGACGCTGGTACTGAGGGGAGACAAAAACGGTATTTTTGTCTGTGTGATTCCAGGAAATGCAGAAGTTGATCTGAAATTAGCTGCAAAAGCTTCCGGCAATAAAAGTGCCGAAATGATTCATATGAAAGAATTGTTGCCAACTACCGGGTATATCCGGGGAGGATGTTCGCCTGTCGGGATGAAAAAGCCTTTTCCGGTTTTTATTCATTCCAGTTGTATGGAATTTGGATATATTTATATCAGTGCCGGCGTACGTGGGCTACAGATTAAAATAGCACCCGGGGATTTGGTGGATTATGCGGGGGCTAGGGTGACCGGATTGATTCACGAATGATTTATCATTATGGAGATTGCAGCTGTTTTAATCCGTTGGTATGCTGAAAATAAACGGGAATTGCCTTGGCGTGAAACTACAGATCCATACCGGATTTGGATTTCAGAGATTATCTTACAACAGACACGGGTGGCGCAGGGACTTGGATATTTCAACCGGTTTATGGAGCGTTTTCCGGATGTTCATGCGTTGGCAGAGGCATCGGATGATGAAGTGATGAAATATTGGCAAGGATTAGGCTACTATAGCCGTGCCCGTAATTTGCATGCGGCTGCTCAGGAAATTGTGACAAGGTTTGGGGGAGTTTTCCCACAGGATTATCAAAAGGTGTTGAGTTTGAAAGGAATAGGTGAATATACGGCGGCAGCTATCTGTTCGTTTGCCTGGAAATTGCCCTATGCGGTGGTGGATGGAAATGTATTTCGTGTTTTAGCCCGGGTGTTTGGCATAGATACTCCTATTGATAGCGTGGTTGGGAAAAAGGAATTTTCCGGTTTGGCACAGGAATTGCTCGATTGCAGGCATCCTGATCTATATAATCAGGCAATTATGGATTTCGGTGCTATGCAGTGTACTCCAAAGGCACCTGCTTGTTTATATTGTCCTTTGCAGGATTGCTGCGTTGCCCTGGCTTCAGGGCAAGTAGATCAATTGCCGGTCAGGATGGGTAAGACTGCTGTAAAGCCGCGTTATTTCAATTATTTGCATATCCATTGTCAGGGAATCAATTTATTGGCAAAGCGCGAGGCAAAAGATATCTGGCAAAATCTCTATGAGTATCCTTTAATAGAGACCCCGCAGCCGATGGATTGGGAAGAGTTACAGCAGACGGAGGCTTATCGGCAGCTCATGGAAGGGACAGGAGAAGTACGGCTATTGCGAAGTTTAAAAATGCCCAGGCATATACTTTCCCACCGGATTATTTATGCCTGTTTCCATGAGATTGAGGTAGCTCGTTTCTCTGAAGCGATGCAGCGTTTTTTACAGGTTCCTGAAGTCGGGATGGAACAATATGCGGTTTCCCGCCTGATTGAATTATACCGGGAGAAAAACAATGAAATAGGATTGTTGTTTTAAGTGTTGTAGCAGATGGAAGAGATTGAATCCCGACTGGTAATTGTTATCAGTCGGGACTTTATTTATTTATTTTCCTGAGCTTGCTGATGTTTTACTTCTTCCATGATTTTATTCAGGTCGATATGGCTTTTACGTGCCATTTCCTTCCCGCAGTTTTCATCAGCCTGATAAAAGCGGGCGATGGCACGGATGCGGATCTGTTCGGGGACATCGGCTGTCGCCGCGACAAAATTAGAAGTTAAACGGTCTTTTTCGTCGGTAGGTAACAATCGGTACAGATCTCCGGGCTGGGTGTAATAATCATTGTCCTGGGGATAATGGTCTGCCGCCCCGTCCAGTTGTAAGGCAGGGTAATTGTAGCTGGTATCTGATACTGGTCCGTTAAAACTATTGGGCTCATAATTGACGCTTGCCCCTCCGTTTCCGTCGACACGCATATAGCCGTCCCGGTGATAATTGTTCACCGGGCAATGGGTACGGTTGACCGGGATGCTGTCTGCATTTATTCCAAGACGGTAACGGTGGGCATCTCCATAGGCGAATAACCGTCCCTGAAGCATCTTGTCGGGAGAAAAGCCGATGCCGGGTATTGCATTGGCCGGATTGAAAGCTGCTTGTTCCACATCGGCAAAGTAATTCTCCGGATTACGGTTGAGCTCCATGATTCCAACTTCAATCAGGGGATAATCTTTATGGCTCCATACTTTTGTCAGGTCAAAAGGATTGAAGCGATAGATTTTTGCTTCTTCTTCCGGCATGATCTGGACACACATTTTCCAGCGCGGAAAATTACCTTTTTCGATGTTTTCGAACAGGTCCCGTTGGGAATGTTCCCGGTCTTTGGCAACAATTCGCTCTGCTTCTTCGTTGGTATAATTGGCTATGCCTTGTTGGGAAATCAGGTGAAATTTCACCCATACCCGTTCGTTACCGGCATTGTAAAAACTATAGGTATGGCTACCGAAACCATGCTGTTGCCGCATATTTTGGGGTAGGCCGCGGTCACTCATTAAAATCATGACCTGATGCAACGACTCAGGGGTAAGGCTCCAGAAATCCCACATGGCAGTATTGCTGCGTAAATTGGTTTTAGGATCCCGTTTCTGCGTGTGAATGAAGTCCGGAAATTTTAACGGGTCGCGGATAAAAAAGACAGGGGTGTTATTTCCAACCAGGTCCCAGTTACCTTCTTCTGTATAAAATTTTAAGGCAAATCCTCTTACGTCCCGTTCTGTGTCAGCTGCTCCCCGTTCTCCCGCAACAGTAGAAAAACGG
>URJC01000144.1 GCA_900548135.1 uncultured Odoribacter sp.
GTAGTCTTTTTTGAAAAAATAAGAGGAATTTTTGAAAAAATAAAAAGAAGCCACTACATTTATTCAGGAATATTCCTGATTTTTAGAAAAGTAAAAGATAAAAATGTTGCTTCAGATGATCCCGAAGTTTTTTGTAAGCTGTCTTTTTTAACGTATGCACTGTCCCCTCCGCTATAGCCAGCTCAACAGCTATTTCAGCATTTCGCTTCCCAGCCATAGCCAATTCTATAATTCTGCGCATTTGACATGGCAAAGCATCTACTGCCTTACGTACCAACAAATAAGTTTCCTGCCGCACCACTTCATCCTCAAAAATGAAATCCGGTTCTAATGTCAGCTCCCTCAAATAATGCTCATCTACCCGTACCCTTTTAAGTACATTCAGACAACGGTTACGGGCAACCATATATAAATATCCCTTTACCTTCAAGATATCTTCAAAATCAGCCCTTTTTTGCCAATAAGTCAATAAAGTCTCCTGTGCAATATCCTTACTCTGCTCTTCATCGTGCAGATATCTCATCGCAAAAACACATAATACAGGATAATAATCCTCAAACAGCTCCCGGAAAGCCGCCTTGTTTCCCCCTTTTATATCCTCAATTAAATCATTCATTCTCCCAAGTTCACTACAGGGACAAAAATATAACTTATTGGACAGTAATCAAAATGACTTCTCATGAATATATCCTCTTTGAAGTCATCGCTGCCTCCAAAGAGGATAGGTAAAAAAGCTTAATCCACTTCCTTTTATCCTATTGTCCGGATCAAATTAACCATTTCTATAGCAGTAGTCATAGCATCAAATCCCTTGTTTCCGGCTTTTGTACCAGCCCTTTCCACAGCCTGCTCTATAGAATCGGTAGTCAGGATTCCAAAAATTACCGGGATACCAACCTGCAATCCCACATTAGCAATACCCTTTGTAGCCTCGTTGGCAACCATATCGAAATGAGGTGTAGCTCCACGGATCACAGCACCCAGACAAACCACAGCATCGTATTTTTGGGATTCAGCCATTTTCTTTGCAATCAAAGGAACTTCAAAAGCCCCAGGTACCCAGGCAATATCTATCAACTTTTCATCTCCGCCATGACGCACAAAAGCATCAATGGCTCCTCCCAATAATTTTGAGGTAATAAACTCATTAAAACGTGCAGCAACAATACCTATACGCTGTCCTTCTGCCAATAATTTTCCTTCCAATGTATTCATAATTTCAATATTATTATTTTTAAATAATCGAGTGTTCAAGAGGTCAGTTTTCAAACCTCGTTAATCATCGCTTCAGGCTACCCGTCCCTCATCGATCCTTTTCCCTTCTTTATCATTTCTCCTTTATCCCTCATTTCTCACCGTTTCCCTCTTTTCCCTTCCAATCATCCCTCACATGCAGGATGTGTCCCATCTTTTTATATTTCGTATACATGTAAAATTCATTTTTTTCATTACACGTCATTTCAATTGGTTCCCGTCCGACCACTTCAAGTCCAAACCCATCCAATCCTTTTATTTTCAAAGGATTATTAGTCATCAGGATCATTTTTTTCACTCCCAGATCGGCCAATATTTCGGCTCCCGTACCATACTCCCGCAAATCGGCTTTAAATCCCAGTGCCAGATTAGCTTCCACCGTATCCATACCTCCATCCTGTAAATGATAAGCTCTCAATTTATTAATCAACCCGATACCGCGTCCTTCCTGCCGCATATATAACAACACCCCACGTCCGGCTTTTTCTATTCTCCGCATAGCTTCTGCCAACTGCTCGCCGCAATCACAACGCAATGAGCCAAAAGCATCCCCGGTGAGACATTCCGAATGTACCCGGCACAATACCGGCTCCCCATTGGCCACATCTCCTTTGACCAAAGCCACATGATGCTCGCCATTGATCTTATTCACATACCCATAAGCCTTGAAGATCCCATATTTTGTCGGCATCTCAGCTTCCGTCACCCGTTCCACCAATATCTCAGTACGCCGTCGGTAAGTAATCAAGTCAGCCACCGTGATCATCTTTAAACCATGTTTCCGGGCAAATTCTTTCAATTCCGGGGTACGCATCATCGTACCGTCTTCCCGCATAATCTCACAACACAACCCACATTCTTTCAAATGCGCAATCCGCATCAGATCCACTGTAGCCTCTGTATGTCCCATCCGCTCCAACACACCACCCGGTTTTGCCTCCAAAGGAAACATATGCCCCGGACGACGGAAATCCGTCGGTTTTACCCCTTCTTCCACACTCTTCATAGCAGTCACAGAACGCTCCAATGCCGAAATGCCGGTTGTAGTAGAAACGTGATCGATAGATACCGTAAAAGCGGTACAATGGTTATCAGTATTATTAGTCACCATTTGCTCCAATCCCAGCCTGGCAGTTAATTCCCGGCTCATTGGCATACAAATCAAGCCTTTGGCATAAGAAGCCATAAAATTCACATTCTCCAGTGTAGCATGCTCGGCAGCACAAATAAGATCCCCTTCGTTTTCCCGGTCAGGATCATCCACTGCTATAATCATCCTTCCTGCTCTCAAATCATCTATCGCCTCTTCAATCGTACTAAACTTAAAATCTTCCATAGCTTTTTTTTCATTTATTCTATTTTCAATTGATTCAAAATCCGTTTGCCTGTAAAAAATCCAGGGTCAGTCCGTTTCTAATATTTCCGGGCTGCATCAGTTTCTCTACATATTTTCCTATCAGATCATTTTCCAGGTTCACGATTTCTCCGATGCGTTTGGTGGTCAAAGTCGTTTCTTCCTGCGTATGGGGGATAACAGACACCTTAAACACAGTCTCGTCCACATAGGCAACGGTGAGACTCACTCCATCCACTGCAACAGATCCTTTCTCTATCACATAATGGAGTATCTCCGGAGAAGCAGCAATCGTCAGCCATATAGCTATTTCATCCTGCACTTTATCCCTGATCCGGCCAACTCCATCCACGTGCCCCGCCACAATATGTCCTCCTAACCGGCTGTTCAGACACAAAGCCCTTTCCAGATTCACCCGGTCCCCGGGCTTCAGCCCCCCAAGACTGGTACGCGACATCGTTTCGGGCATCACATCAGCCGAAAAATATCCATTTCCCATTGCAGTCACAGTCAGGCACACCCCATTCGTAGCGATACTATCGCCAACACGGGTATCTTCAAGCACCTTTGTAGCCTCTATCTCCAAAACCACACTACGGCTTCCCTGCCGGATAACCTTGATTTTTCCTATTTCTTCTATTATTCCTGTAAACATAAATAAAATGAACTTATCGTTTATTCTGCCACCTGTTTTATCCTCCTTTCCCTGTCTTTCCGTGAATCAACACATCTTCACCTATAATCTCAACTGCCACCTGTTGCAAGATGACGGCCTCACTCATTCTTGGGAATCCCCTCCCTTCAACAGGTGTTTTTGCATCCTTCCCTCCGATAATTTTGGGTGCAATAAAAGCATATACTTCATCCACCAGACCGTTTTTCAAAAAAGCTTCATTCAACCCGCCTCCTCCTTCCAGCAAAATAGAATCTATACCAGCATTGCCCAGCTGCTTCAACAAATCTTTCAAATCCACCCGTTGTTCCTGTTTCCGGCAAAGAAGCAATTCCACTCCTTTTTCAGCCAAGGCATTCCGGCTTTCCGCCAGGGCCTGATCTGTATGAGCTACAACAGTCCGGTATTGCCGGGCTGTTTTCACCAAATGGCTATCTAATGCGAGTCCTGCCCTACTATCTACCACAATCCGCAAGGGCTGCCTCACCTCTCTTTCCAAACGGCAATTCAACATCGGATCATCTATCCGGGCAGTCCCGCTTCCCACCATGATCCCCATATACATAGCCCGCATCTCCTGAACCCGTTGCCGGGATTCCTCTCCGGTCACCCATTTAGAATCACCCGTATAAGCAGCAATTTTTCCATCCAAAGTCATTGCTGTTTTCATCACAACCCAAGGCATACGCGAAGTGATGTATTTTAAGAATACACAATTTTGTTCCCGGATCCTTTCTTCCTCCAGTCCGGAGGTCACTTCAATACCAGCTTTTCTCAGCCTATCTATGCCTTTACCCGCCACCAACGGATTAGGATCAGAGATACCCACCACCACCCTGGCAATACCGTGTTCGATAATGGCTTCCGTGCAAGGAGGCGTCTTACCATAGTGGCAACAGGGTTCCAAAGTCACATACATCGTAGCCCCTATAGCATCTTCCCGGCAATTTTTGAAAGCATTGCGCTCAGCATGAAGTCCACCATAACGTTCATGCCAACCTTCTGCAATAATCCGTCCCTGTTTCACAATGACGGCACCTACTAACGGATTGGGATTTACCCATCCTCTTCCCCGCTCTGCCAACTCAATGGCCCGGTTCATATAACGAATATCTTCTGTCTCCATATCATAAAAAAAGCCCTGAATTACTTCAGGGCATGTATCATATACAGCGACGTATCATTCACTGACCTATTTCTTCTTCCATCCGGACTCTCACCGTCGGTACCGGAATTCCACCGATTCAGTCCCCCAAGGGGAGTCGCGGACTATCACCGCCGGTAGGGAATTACACCCTGCCCTGAAGAAATATTTACACTATTTCAATTGCAAACTTACATTATTTTTTACGAAAAACAAATACTTTATTCTGACTTTTTATCCAAGTATCTCAACAAAGCAACCTTTATTGCAAGCTGTTCCTGCCAGCCATTAAACTTTTCCTCTACGATTTTGCCATTTTTATCCACCACCATATAATGAGGTATACCATCTACCTGAAACTGCTTGCGGATATACTTCCACTGTGCATCCGACAAACGGAAATGATGTCCCTTAATGTCCGGAATCATATTCTCATAAGTCTTTTGCGGTGAAGTTTCACCCGTAATATACACAAAAGCAATTTCCTGATCAGCCAATGCTTCTTTTATCGGTTTCATTTTCAAAATCCCTTGCCGGCAAGGAGCACACCAAGTAGCCCAAAAATCTACAAATACAATTTTTCCTTTAAAGAGTTCAAGGATTGCATTAAATAACTCTTCATTTTTCACTTCAGGCACCTGATGAAAAGTATATCCGGTCTTATTCTGATTAGTTTCTAATTTTAACTTAAGCCGTTCATTGCAATACGCTATGTAATTTTTCAGGAAAGGATGAGAAAAAAGTTGCTGTACCCCCGCTAACTTTTGTTTATCCAAAACTTCAAAAGTCTGATCTGATAATTGTAATTGATCCTGCAATTTTATTACTTCAGTCAAGAAACCCGGTTTAATATTAAAATATTTCTTAAAATTCTCACGCTGCACCTGTTCCATATATTCATTCACTATTTCCTGTAACTGGCGGTTATATTTTATGGTTATCCCCTGTGCCACTTCTTTATATTTTTTGTCAGCCTGATGAACCACTGTTGTATCCGGATTCTCCAACTTCTGAAAATCCTTCATCACTGCAAAAAATTCCCTCTCCTGCTCAGTAAATTCCACCCCTCTTTTATGCAATTCTGTTTCTAAATCCAATTCCTGAATGTTAGCTTTCATTTCCCCTCTGATCGGATCTGAGAATTTAATCCGGTTTATGGTTGTTCCAAACACTCCTCCTGCAATAACAGGCATTTCATTCCCCAAATTCAAATCCCTGATAAAATCATAAAATTCAACTCCCATTTCAGGCTTTTGCAAAGGAATTATGTCTTCAGTTTTTTTCTTTTCATTCATCTTCCGCCAATTCGTTTCCAACATATCATCATAGTCCAGTAAAACATTACAACAGCCCAACTCAAACAACCACGTTAAAACCTGTTCCCCCGCTTTACTTAATCCTTTTCGTTGTTTATATTCACATAGCAACTGAAGGGCCTGATCCCTTTCTTGCAATATCCACCGTTTAAATTCCTCAAATGTCTGTTCCTGTACCTGGCGTTGTATTTTCCGATAATCCAATTTCAAAAAACAACCGCATTGTTGCAATTCTTCATTCAATAGGGCATAAGCACCGGCAAACAAAGAAGTCTTTTCCCGAAATTCCACATCCTGCATTTCTCTCCAAGGATCAATAAATTGCGCCATATCCAGACACACTAATGTTGTATCCCCAGGTCCCATAAATATCGAAGTACTCATCCGATAAGGCAATCTGAGCAATACCGGTTGCGGATAATTCATCTCAGTTTTGAACTCAAAACGTCCATCTTCTTCTATCTTTACCAATACTGCTTCCTGTCTGCCAGATAAAACATTATTAATATAAAAAGTACTCTGCTGACACCCCATTTTAGGTGCATACCCCTTTATATATCCTTTCAGAACAGCAGTATCCATTTTAAGTAAAGGGTATTCAAAGCCACCCCCAACATCCTCCGGCATTCGTTCAGATTTCTCCTGCGTATAACGAACCAATTGCTTTTTTACTTTCCCAATTTTAACCTTACCTTGTTTATCTATTCGGGCAAAAATAACTTTTTCCCGCCCCCCCTTTTTCAAATGAAATTCGGTTATCCCACGTCTTGTTTTTATCCCTGCATAATTCCAGAAATCACCATCCGCCATAGCAAAAGAATCCTCAAAACTGTATTCCCAGGTCCCATCTTCTTT
>URJC01000145.1 GCA_900548135.1 uncultured Odoribacter sp.
GGCTTCGGTAGCTTGCCGCCTGCATAAAGGGGCGGATGGAAGGTTGGTTTTGTATACGGACAATCGCTGGGATTATCCGGAAATAGCCTGGGGAAATTATTGTAAGAGGCTGGAGGCATTACCTTGTTATGGAAAAATAAAGATGATATTGAAATGAGCGTATTTTTTAGAATTTTATTGTTAGCAGGCCTTTGGGGAGGTCTGGCGGGAGGTACCGCACTGGCCCAAAAAACTCCTCTGAAATTGGTGGCTGTAAATGATTGCGGGGTAACCGGAGCACAACCTTTTCTGGTGAAAGGAGATAATTATACGATGCCCGAGGAGATAAAAGGCAGCGATGAAGCCCGTACCTGTAATTTCGGCAGTACGGTGATTTATGCTTTTAACGGTTTGGATATTCATGCCGATTATCAGCTGGAAGTGGTTTATTTGGCGGATCATGAACGGTGTCAACGTATCGTGGTGGATGGTAATGAGATTCAGGCTCCGGTGATTCTGGAAACCGGCAAGGAGCAGAGCTACCGGATCGATCTGCCACGGAAAGCCTATGCATACGGACAATTGGTGTTGGTGTTTGAAAATGCCGGCAAAGGTGCCAATACCATCGTTTCGGGGTTGAAACTGTATTCTTCCAATCCTGCTGCTCCGGAACCTTTCCGGGGAGAAGAGAAACGGGCCCTGGCCAATACGCTGACGTATCGGGTGGATACTGACGTAGATGCCGAAAAGGTGTTACCGGTGTACAGTGTGGTGCCGACCAGTGTTACGGGGACCTTTCAGCCTGTATTGCCGTTGAATGAAAATTGGTTGTTTTGTCCTCGTCCCGGGAAGGAGTTCTACAGACAACCTGTAGATACCGGTTGGCATTCGATTGTTGTACCAGGCCAATGGTCGATGCAGGGATTCCGGGTAGACTCGGCTTGTTTTGCAGGTTACCGGCGGATGTTTTCTGTTCCGGATGATTGGATGGGGCGTCAGGTAAAATTGCGTTTCGACGGGGTGACCAGTGAATGCAGGGTTTATCTGAATGGTAGGGAGATTGGATATCATCTTGGGGGAATGACCCCTTTTGAAATAGATATTACCCGGGGACTGAAACCGGGAACAAACGAACTGGCCTTGGCCGTACGGAGTGAATCGTTGGCCGATATGCTGGGGAGTTTGACACAATATGCTGCCCACCAGTTGGGAGGGATTACGCGTAAGGTAACTCTTTTTGCCGTTCCCCGGGTTTATTTGTCGGATGTCCGGATTGAAACGGAACTGGACGATCGATATGAAAAAGCGGAATTGAAAGTGAGGATGGCTGTGACCAATGCCACTGCCGGGGCGGTGACAGATGTTATTGTACGTTTTAATGTTGGGGGCTCGGCTGTCACGGCAGAAAAAAAATTGCCGTCATTGGCGGCAGGTGAGACCTGGAAAGGAGTGCTGACGGCAAAAGTGGAACATCCGCGGCTATGGAGCAATGAGCGTCCTGTCCTGTATCCGCTGACCCTGGAGTTGTGCCGGAACGGAGGGACGACAGAATTGGCGGAAAAGCGTTTCGGATTCCGGGAGATCGAAGTACGTGGAAATGAACTGTTGGTGAATGGCCGTGCGGTGAAGCTCAGGGGAGTATGCCGGCATGAGGCACACCCTTTGACGGGACGGGTACTGACTGCTGAGCTGCAACGGCAGGATGTGGAATTGTACCGGGCTGCAAACTGTAACTTTATACGCACTTCGCATTATCCTCCTGCGGAGGAACTGCTGGAATTATGTGACGAAGCGGGTATGTTTGTCGAAGTGGAAGCTCCGGTTTGCTGGGTGGGGCATCATGCCAATGAGAATTGGAAAAAGCTGAATTATCAGGATACGGCCTATTATCCTTATGTGCTTCAGGTGAATATGGAGATGATACACTTCTACCGCAATCATCCCTCTGTACTGTTCTGGTCGATGGCGAATGAGTCCTACTGGAACCGGGAGTTTGCACAGGTTCAGGAGTATGTGCTGAAAGCCGATCCTACTCGTCCGCATAGTTTCCACGATCAGGCTTATGGCGGATTCAACAACCAGGGAAGCTCTGCTCCGATTGCGAACATCCATTATCCGGGCCCGGACGGCTATAAAATGGCAGCTCGTAGCGACCGGCCGATGGTATACGGGGAATATTGCCATCTGAATGTGTATAACCGCAGTGAGTTGGTGACCGATCCCGGTATCCGTAGCGATTGGGTGCTGGCTTTGGCTCCGGCCTGGGAGAATATGTACAGGACCAAAGGTGTGTTGGGGGGATCAATCTGGTCGGGTATCGATGATATTTTCCAATTGCCGGACGGCCGGGCAGTGGGATATGGTGCCTGGGGACCGGTTGATGGCTGGAGACGTCCAAAACCGGAATACTGGGATATGAAGAAAATTTACAGTCCCATACGGGTGAATACGAAACAACTTCCCGGAGGCCAGGAATTGTTGGTGGAAGTGGAGAACCGTTATACTTTTCTGAATCTGGATGAGGTGAAGATTAACTGGCGCTATGGGAAAGAAGAAGGGCGGGTGAGTGCTGATGTGGCTCCTGGCCGGAAAGGAATACTTCGTATTCCGCTTGCTTTGCCTGACAGTGCTGGTACACTTTATCTGTCTTTTACCGATCCGAGAGGATTTGTGGCGGATGAGTTTCTGATTCCTGTCGGAAAGCAGGAGGTTCAGAAATGGGTTGATTTGCCGTCGGTGTCCGCCCGGTTGACAACAGCTAAAGACCGCTTTGTGATTAAAGGAAAGGATTTCTATTGTGCGGTGAACCGGGTAACGGGACAGATGCTTACGCTGAAAAAAAATGGGAAAGAGGTGCTTTGCGGAGGTCCCTGGCTGATGGCTTTGCCGCTGACCGGCGGAGGATGCTATCCGAATCACAATGCCAATACGCCGGTGTATAATGAGTGGTGTGACGGATGGAAAGTTTCTGAAATAGAGGCCTGTCAGGAAAACCAGCAGGTGGTTATTACGGTGAAAGGAAGTTATCACGATTTTTCCGGTAGCTATGTCCTGGCGGTGAATGCGAACGGAGAGTTGTCTGTGGATTATCGGTTTGAATCGCTCGTTAAGTTGAATCCCCGGCAATGGGGGTTGGTTTTCGCTGCTCCGGCGGATTTTAACCGTACATTCTGGCAACGCAGGGGCATGTGGAGCATTTATCCTGCCGATCATATTAGCCGTCCTGTGGGAGAGGCCGAACTGTTTTACGCCGGTTTGCCGGAAAAAGTGAATCCCCGGGTGAAGCCGTCATGGGATTGGAGCAGGGATTTCAATGAATTGGGAAGTAATGATTTCCGGGCTACCCGGCGGAACATCCGGCTGGCCGGTCTGAAAGATACCACCGGAATCCGGATAACAGTCCGTTCGGATGGCAGACAACACTGGCGCTCATGGTTGGATGAGGACCGGATTTGTTTTCTGGTGGCAGATTTTGTGACTGCCGGAAATGAAATGTTTTTGGAAAGTTATTATGCTCCTTACCGGAAACCCTTGAAGAAGGGGGATGTAATTGAAGGCACTGTGAGGTTGAGAATAGAAAGCGGAGAATAGTTCAAACTATGTTTTTATTGGGTAGTATTATTAATGATTGGAAGATTATGAAAAACTGGAAATTTGTTTTTTGGGTATTCTTGTTTTGCGGAGTGGCTCTTGGAAGTCAGGCAAAGAAGAAGAAGACACGGGTGATTATGATTGCGTTGGACGGAATTTCGGTGGAAGGGTTTCAGAAAGCAGCAACTCCTAATCTGGACATCTTGTTGAAAGAAGGCGCACTTTCTCTGACAACTCGTGTGGTTATGCCATCGGTGACCCTGCCCAACTGGACCAGTCATCTCACAGGAAGCAGCCCCGAACAGCACGGGGTTGTGAACAATGCCTGGCAGTTGGAAAAATTTGTCTTACCTGCCGTAGAAACGGATGCTGATGGTTATTATCCCTCTGTTTTTACCGTATTGAAAGAACAAGTACCGGGGATAAAAACGGCTTTTTACTATAATTGGATCAATTTGTTTTATCCTTACAATAAGCGCTATTTCGATGAAGTGAGCTATTTGGAAAATGATGCCTATGTACCGAACTATAAAAAGGCTTTTGATTTTGTGGTGAAAAACTGTCAATCGCCTACGTTGGTATTCCTCTATTCGGTACATACCGACCATGCCGGACATAAACATAGCTGGATGTCTCTGGAGTACATCAGATCGGTAGAAGAAGCTGACCGGGAAATTGGTCGTTTCCTGGGGAAACTCAAGGCTGAAGGTTTGTACGAGGATACTTACTTCATGTTTCTGTCTGATCATGGCGGTATACACTACGGGCATGGCGGAGTAACCACGGACGAAATGATTGTGCCCTGGGGAATTACCGGACCGGGAATTAAAAAAGGAATGGAAATCACTGAGCCTAACAATACGGTCAATACTGCGGCAATGATTGTGCATTTGTTCGGAAAGAAAAAACCGTTATCCTGGACTGGCGAGATCATTGAATCAGTCTTTAAGTAAATAGCAATCAAGGGGGCCTTGAATGGTTAATCATACTTCATTATTATATAAAATGAAAGAAAAATAGAGTGCCTTAGATATGTAATTTAAAGAAACATATAAAGTAAATTGGGCTTCCGGAATTTATAAAAATAAACCGACATATTTTGCATGTCGGTTTATTTACTGCTATATTACAAGTTTATCTTCTTTTGTGGAGCAGCAGGGAATCGAACCCTGGTCCAAACACGGAATCCATATGCTTTCTACATGCTTAGCTTTTTATTGGTTTTCGACTATAGTCCGGAAAAAAGCACCCAAGCCATAGCTTATCCTCTTAAATTTTCGCCTTTCGCCAAAGGTGGACTCAGACTAACCTTATATTGACTGCACCCCATATATCGGCCGGAATAAGGTAAAACCACCGATGAGATGTCTTGTCGCCGCTCCTTGAGCAGCGATTAAGCCAGTAATCTTCTAAAGATTAGGCAGCAAGAGCGTAATTATTTTCGCCAATTAAAATTTTGTGTCCGGGATTTACGGGCCGTTTCACTGCTCCCGACATGCTTACATACCTATTCTTCATGCTGTCAAATCCAGGTCTGCCCCGATAACAGTGGAAATCGAAATAAAATTTTCAATAATCCTCAGAAATAATTTATATCGCTTCCAAAAGTATGTTTCACAAAGATACAAAGAAACTATCAAATGAAGTAAATTTCCAGGTAATTTTTATCACCTCTAATCAAAAATGGGGGGCAAATGAAAGCCCGGGGGTGGATTGAACTCTTATTAAAATGAAAAAAGCAGCCTCATGGCTGCTTTTTATGGTATTTTTATTCACCTTTCATGAAATGATGGTAACCATTCAGTTTTTTCCATGCCCCACGGGTGAAATCCGGAACTTCAACCGGCATACTATTGTTTTCAATAGATAAGCGGGTCAGCTCACCCATACATGACCATTCTGCTGCATCATATACATCTTGATCAAGAGGTAACCCATTACGTAAACAATAGATTAAACGGTAATCCATGATGAAGTCCATACCGCCATGTCCGCCAACTTTCTTAGCTGTTTCTTCCAGTTCTTTGTGAATCGGATGTTTGTATTGTTCCATTAAAGCTTTTTTTACATTCTGAGGAACAAAACTGTGCATATTCAGATTCTCATGATCAGGAACTCCTTCAATTTTTTCTGCAGAACGGAAAGTATAACCTTCTACCGGGTATTTGTTGGCAAATCCTTCTGTACCAGTCAATTGGTACATGCGGCTATAAGGACGAGGATTCATTACATCGTGTTGGATATGGATCGTTTGTCCGTTTTCTGTCATAATCATAGTCATGGTGTGATCCCCGTTTTGGAAATCTTTGCTTTCATGCTTGCTGTATTTTTCAACCAATTTTGGGCCGGTAGCAGCTTTAGTGTCCATACCTACCAGATAATTCATTTTGTTTCCGCGGTGAATGTTCAGTAATTGGCAAGCCGGGCCAAGGCCATGAGTGGCATATACATCTCCCCGGTGTTTTTCATTGAAGTCCAGACGCCAGTTGCCTTGGTAAGCTCCCCAGAATTCTTCCAGGTTGTGAATATAGGCTCCTTCAACATGAAGAATATCACCGAATAAACCCTGTTGTGCCATATTTAAGGTCGTCAGTTCGAAGAAGTCATAAACACAGTTTTCAAGCATCATACAATGTTTGCGGGTCTTTTCAGCAGTATTTACCAATTGCCAGCATTCGTCCAGATTCATAGCAGCCGGAACTTCGATTGCGACATGTTTGCCATGCTCCATCGCATAAACAGCAATCGGAGTGTGCAATAACCATGGAGTTGCAATATAGATCAGGTCAAGGTCCTCACGTTCGCAAAGTTGCTTCCAACCCTCTTCTCCGCTATAGGCAGCAGCTTCAGGTAATTTAGCGTTTGTTAAAATCTTCTGTGCTTTTTCAACCCGGTCAGGATAAAGGTCACATAAAGCTTTGATTTCTACTCCCGGGATGTGGGTGAAACGACTTACTGCACCTGGCCCACAAAACTACACAAACGACAATGGGCTATCT
>URJC01000146.1 GCA_900548135.1 uncultured Odoribacter sp.
AAAGAAAGCCATAAAGATTCAAATTGTGCTGCTAGGATAAAATAAAGCATTAAGATAGCCACAACGATAATCAGAACCATTTCCCATAAAGTTTGGGTGCCGGAAAACAGACTCCCCTCAAAATTGACGTCCATTTCATTTGCTAATGCCTCTTGTCGTACCACCTCCGTTATTTTACGTGTATTTTTTCCGACCTGACAGACATCGAGGGGGACAACGACGCCTTCTTTTTTACCTGTGATTTTTTTATGATCGTAGTCAATGGATAATTCAACAAGGGATTCTGCCGGAATGTAGTTTTTCCCATCTTTGGTGACAATTTGGGTTGTACTGAGGATGGTACGCAACGGGCGTTCACTTTCAGTAATGACAATCGGGATATAGCGGCTTCCTGTGTTGAGTTTACCAATGCTATTTTTATTAATATTTTTTTCTAGTTCATAAATGACTGCATTCTGGTCAACATTATAGATGGCAAGACGTTCCGGCAGCAGATGAATAGCAATTCTTTCAACTGTTGGTGTGTGGTTGAGATTCAGTTCGGGCATCATCTCATTCAGATGGTCTATGAATTGATTGACCTTGTCAACAGGGAGAGTCTCACGTCTTTCGGTACCGGAAAGGTTAATCACTAAAGGGGCTTCTTCTTCAGAAAACATTTGCTCAAAAAGATTCTTTACCTTGTTGTTTTCCACACTGGCTTCGGGATATTTTTCCCGGATGTATTGATGCATACGGGTGAGCAGTTCTTGAAGGCTTTTGTTGTCTTTGGTTTTGACATAAAATTCCGCTTCGTTTAAGTTTTGCTTTTCTTCCCGGTTTAGAAGAAATTGCTTTTCCCCGGTGAAGCAGCTGATTTCTTCACAATCATCTCTGAATGTTTTGATGATGTCGTTTACCCTGCGTTGGTTTTCGTTGATGTGAATGCTGGTATTCCAATCTGTTTTTACCAGCATTTCGTTGATTTCGATCGGGGGCATTTGTTCTATCTTTAGTGCAAAAGCCAGACTTATGCCCAATATCAGTAAGATTCCCACCAGGATTGTGGTTCGCCTGCGGTGGTAAAAGACAAAATGGTAACCTCGGGTGTAATATTCATTCAGGTGTTTCAGGCTTATTCGTTCAATAAACCGGTTGATCTTACTGTCATGGGCATGCAGGAATAGAAGGTGGAAAATAACCGGAACAATGGATATGGAAACAAACAGGGAGACAAACAAACCGATAGAAACGGCCATTGCCTGATCGTAAAAAAGGGCACCGGCAATCCCTCCTAAAAATATTAAGGGGATAAATACGGCACAGGTAGTCAGTACTGAAGACAACAACGGCCTGATGATTTCATTGGTTCCCAGGTTACAGGAATCCAGCAAGGAATATCCCCGTTCACGGTATTGATTGATATTATCGATGACGATGATGGAGTTGTCGACCATCATACCTACTCCGATGATCAGGCCTGCCAGGGAAATAGTATTGATAGAAAGGCTAAAGAGTTGGAAAAACAAGATCGTAATGATGGTAGATGTGGGGATACTCAGGGCTATGATCAGGGAAGAACGGATATCTTTCAGGAAAAACAACATGACCATTACGGCCAGGATAATGCCCAATACCAGACTTTGCGAAAGATTACTGATGGTATAGTTCAAAAGAGTGGCCTGGTCCCGGGATACGGAAAAGTCAATATCCGGATAGTCTTTCCTGAAATTTTCCAGCATCTCGGATACCCTGTCTTTCATTTCCGACATGCGGGCACTCGATTGTTTGATGACTGCCATGCAAAGAGCTTGTTTATTGCCGTTTATGAAAACACCTCTTTTGTCGCGGGGACGTATACCGACTTCGGCAACTTCCTGGATTTGGATTAACCGTCCTTCGATATTCAGGTAAATACCGGCTATTTCTTCTGCTGACATCAGCTGGCTGGCAAATTTGACATTATATTGGTAATATCCGTCCCGGATGCTCAGACTTCCTGCGATCTGGTTGTTTTTATCAATGGCAGATTTTAATTGCTCCAACGTGATATTCAGACTTCTTAGTTTGGCATCATTCGGAAGAATATACATTTCGGGTTGGTAATTGCCACTGATGTCTACCATTGGGCAACTGTTCAAGGCGCTTTTTCAATACGGCCTCCGTGAATTCACAAAATTCCAGAAATTTATTTTCTGAGGAAGCATCCCTTAGGTTGACCTGTATGTAAAATACCGGAATATCCGAAGTGGACGCTTTGATTATGGTAGGACGTTGCATGTCGTTGGGAAGGCTATTCATGGCAGCGTCTACTTTTTGGTTCACTTCTATAAAGGCATAATCTATAGAAGTCCCGTATTCAAACTTCATGGTGATTTGCCCTCCTCCGTCTTCTGATTCCGAACGGATTGAGGTCAAATGCGGAATTTGCTGCAGTTGGTTACGCAGATAACGGGTGATGGTGTTTTCAACTTCATTGACTGAAGCATCCTCCCGGCTATAATGTATACTGATTTCAGGTATATCTATGTCTGGCATTAATGAAACCGGTAATCTGAATGCGGCTACTCCTCCCAGTACGATGAACGCAATGGTAGTCATGATAACAGCTACTGGACGATGAAGAAAGAATTTTATCATATTTTAGAATGCCGATTATGTTTAAATATTGATTTCAATTTTATCATTCCTATTTTTTTCTCTTTTCCGGTTGTGTGGATTTTTCTGGAACTAATTCCGTTTGCTTAAACATAACCGGTAGTATGAGAATCAGAACGATCAGGGAGAATCCGAGCCCGCTCATGGTTCCTATAGCCAGGCTAAACCAGAAATCACTGATTTCCCCTATCAGAAAAGGAATGAATCCTAACATGGTAGATACAATGGTTAGCAGGATCGGGATAATTTTTGCGTTATAGGCTTTCAAATAGGTATGCAAGCCTTTGGGCAGGCCCCGTTTTATGCGGTTATTGTAATCGTTGATAATATATAAGATAGCATTAACGGACAATCCGCACATGACAATAAATGCCGCTAGTCCGCCTTCATTGAATTGAAGCCCGAAAAAATAGAAGCCTAGAAAACATCCGATAAAAGATATGGGAGCAATCAGGATCACAACTAAAGCTTGCCGTAAGGACTCCAGCAGGATCGCACAGATAAAGTAAATGATTGTGAGGACTAAAAGAATATACCAAATGCGGGTATCTATGCCTCCGGCCCCTTTCCAAAAAGAGTATCCCCACCTTTGTCCTTCCGATACCCGGAAGCCCACAGGCATATTTTCATTCATCTCTTTTATAATCCGTTCTTTTACTTTATCCGAATACATATAATCGCCAATAAAATCGTATTGTACCAATACTTCGTATTCCTGATTGGTTTTAGTAATAGACTCGAAGCTTTGGTCTTCTTTTACCCTTCCGACATCTTCCAGGCGGAATACTGACTTGTCTCCTTGGAGCGGACGGTTCTCCAATTCCCAGAGACTGGCGTTCTGCTGGATATAAGGACGGAGAATAACCGGTGAAAGCTTATTATTGATGTAAACTTGGGTTTGTACATCTTTTTTTCCGGATAGCCTGCTCAGGTGGGACAGCATACTCCGGATATCAGAGTTATTACGGGCTAGTTTTTCTTTGTTCACCTCGACAGCATATTCTTTGTTTTTGACCGGATTGCGTTGACTCCCGATATAGAGTTTTTTGACTCGTTTGAGCTCGGATAATTTGTCTTTCAATTTTTCGGCATACTTCATGACTTGCCGGTAATTGTAGCCTGTAACTTTAAGGCATTCGCTCCGGAATTCATTGTTCAGACGGTTTGAAAATCCCCGTCCCACACCCTGAATTTCGGAATCTGCATTTCCGATGGTATTGGCAAAACGGATCAGTTCATTTTGCAACATTTCGGGAGCTCCGGTATATTCTTCTTCTTTTTTAAAGGTGATACGCAAATAACCTCTATTGGGCGAATTGACATTGGAGGTAAATGTTTCGATCTCAGGGAAACCGGTCAGGAATTGTTCTACCTTCAGAAATGCTTCGTTCATCTGTTCCAGTGAAGCACCATGCGGCATACTCATCGTGAGGTTGATCATGGTACGTGCTTTTTCTTTCGGATTATGCTGTCTCCATTCACCTCCTCCACCTTGTATGAAGAGCCGCAGGCTACCTCCGAGGCATTTGTCAATCCAGGGTTTAGCTTGTAAAAAGAACTCACTGCTGAATATTCGGTTGTAATATTCTGAATATGGTTTGTTCCGGTCAATGGTTGTTGGGAGCAGGAATACAGGTAACCCGAAGCCTAAAATGATGAGGGTAAAAAGCAGTTTCCGGTGGCGTTGGGTAAACGAAATCAATTGTTCGTACTTGTCGGTAAAGCGTACTATTTTGCGTAGTCGTTGAAAGTGGCTGACCGGATTAGGAGGAGGAAGGGGAATTTTTTCCATTAATGCAGGCACGAAAAATAAGGCGACTAATACCGATAGGGTCAGGTTAATGATGATGACAGATGAAAATCCCCACATATTACGCATGATCGCATTATCCATATTGAAAATGACGATTAAAGCGCCCATCGTGGTTAAAGTTGCTGCCAAAATGGCCATGAAGACTTTCCGGTTGTGATGGTGCCGGTAATGGTCGGCCATAACGATGACATTATCTATGATAATACCGAATGAAACGGTAATACCTGCCAGAGAATACAAATGAATCTCAATGCCCAAAGAGTAATAAAAGACCAGTGCGATAAGAATGTTGGCAGCCAGGCAGATGGTGATGATAATCAGATAACGCAGACTTCGGCTGGTAAGCCAGACAAACAAAAGAAGAATCAGTATTGTTAGGGCTGTACGGGTTAGGTTGTCGGCTAGTTCATCTTTCAATTCTTCGCTGTTGTCCAATATCATTTTGGTTGAATAAGTGTTGGGAAATCCCTCTGACAATTCATCCATTTTAGCTTTGACTTTGTTGGAAAGATCGATCATATTCGATTTTTTCTGGCAGAAAATATTGATATTGATCCGGTTCAGCCCATTGATCCGGTAATAGGAATTGGGTTTGGCTTCCCGGTAGTCCAGCGTGGCTATGTTTTTCAGGTAGATGATTTTACCTTCGCTCGATTTGATTGGAATATCCAGAAAGTTTTCATCAGCTTCCCGGGGATTTCCTTTATAGACAATATAAGCATATTTTTCTTTCGGATGGGGTTGTAATAATACTTTTCCTCCATCCCGGCGGTTGTAATATTTATTAATTGCCTGGGTAATATCTGCAGGTGAAATATGCAGGTTTTGTAATATTTGCGGATCATAAAACAGAACCCATTCAAAAGGTATTGCTCCTGTGATATTAACGTTGTCTATACCTTCCATTTGGGAGATGATCGGTGTGATCTGGTCTTCGGCAAAAGTGGCTACGTCCTGGGTAGTTCCCGGACCGGTGATGGTATAACTTAATAATAGTTGCGGACCGTCATCGTCATTTTCTTGATTCTGGATTTCCCCGCCACGTATTGTTCCTATATGGACGTCTTCGGGAAGACTTTTTACCAGTGAACGGAGGAGAGAGCCCAGATAGAGCTTGACAGCATCTATATTTTCTGTTTTATCAATTGAAAGGGTGATTGTCCCATAGCCTAGTCCTGTCCGGGAGTTAATACCTGTCAGTCCTTTAGTGCGGGCAAAAGCTCCTTCCAATTTGGAAGTGACCTCTAATTCAAGCATTTCCGGATTGGCATTGGCCCATGAATAAGATACACTCAGCTGATTCGACCGGGAAGAGGGCATCAGTTGTAATGATATTTTGGGAATCAGAGATATTCCCAAAAGCATGAATACAATGAATAAGGTATTTATCGAAAAAGCTGATAATTTCATAATCGTACCGATCTCGATCGTAAGGGCTACTTAACCTTTCAGTTGGTCAGGCGTTGTTATTTCCGTAACAAATACATCGCTTTCGTGTGAAAGCCCTAAATTATTGTCGTAAATAACTTCTTCTCCTTCTTTTAGGCCTGATTCAATACTGATTTCTTTACTATTTTCCACTCCTGTAGTCACATATTTCCAGATGGCTTTCCCATTTTCATGTACGAATACCACTTTTTTTCCTTGGCGGGGGAGTACGGCCATTTTAGGAACGATCAGTTTATTTTCGATACGGCGTTTCAGGATGATGTTTACATTCATGCCATCCACTAGCAGATGTTCGTTGTTATTGGTTGTGGCCTTGATTTTAACCATTCCGTTTTCATCAATTTTGGGATTTACTTCTGTCACTTTGCCATGTAAAGTGATTTGATTATTTGCATAAGGGGTTAATTCAACATCCATACCTTTCCGGATATATCCGATCTCTGTCTCCAGTACATTGAAGACCACTTCCATTTGCGAATCATTGATTAAAGTACAAAGATTTTTGTATTGGGAAGTCGGATTATAAGGTTTTGCCTCCAGATCGGCTACTACTCCGTTAAAAGGCGCCCGGGGATAGATATTG